>DATIID010000001.1:300000-527750 GCA_035480035.1 Saccharimonadales bacterium (SeqCode)
GTTCGTTCAAGCAACAATTAATCAAACTTCTACCAGGTACACCACTTCATTTAGCTGACCCGATGGGTGATTTCGTGTTGCCAAAAGATAAGTCAATCCCTTTAGTTTTTGTAGCTGGTGGTATGGGCATTACACCAATGCATAGCATGGTCAAATTTCTAACCGACCAGAAGCTCAAGCGTAAAATTCAGCTCATCTATGCCACCCAAACTCCAACAGACCAATTGTGGCTTAATTTGTTTGAAGCTTATTGTTCAAAGGTTACCCTGTTAAGTCGTCAAGAAGACGGCGATAAAGCTAATTTAACTGCCGATCAAATCCTCCAGCTAACTAAACCAACAGATTCGTCCCGTATTTATCTTTCAGGGCCAGAGCCGATGATTGAAAATCTTGTTGAACAATTTGATAAATTAAAGATAGATTCTAATCGACTGGTGACAGATTATTTCCCCGGTTATCTGCCAATCTAAACTTGTGACGACTCGCTCAGTTTATCGGCCACTCGGTTATAAAAAGATAAGTAATTGTCAGGTATTGGCTTCATTAAGTGGCTGACTGCTGTGTTGAGCTTGGGCTTCACTAAGCGTAATAATGCCCGGCCTTTAACCGTGGTTTGTAATAGGTGTTGGCGTCGATCGTGACGATTAGTTTTCTGAACAATCAACTGTTGACTGACTAATCGGCTAGTTAGCGAAGTAATCTGGGGCAAGTTAACTCCCAATATTTTAGCGGCTTGCTTCATGCTCAAATTTCCTTTTTGCTGATTAATGATATCCAGCAGTAGCCACTCGGTTAATGAAATATGGTTTGATTTTAAAACTTTTTCAATTGTCGAACGCAGTTTTCGATCTATCCGAGTGTGCCGTAAATATATTTCAAAAACCGTTGATTTATTGTATTTCTTAGTTTGATCGGTCGATTTAATTTTTACGTCAATGACTTTAGCCATTGGGATGCGCTTCTAAGTATTTACGAATCATCATTGCGGCAGTGGCGCCTTCACCAGCCGCGCTAGCAATTTGCATAGTTGCACCGCTTCGGACATCACCGGCCGCAAACACCCCAGACATTGATGTTTCAAGTAGCTCATTAGTTTTAATCATCCCGACTTGATCGAGCTCGATTGGGCTGCCCTTAAGGAATTGGGTATTAGGCATTAGGCCAATAAACACAAATACCCCATCAGTCTCAAATTCAACTTTCTTACCAGTTGTCGCATCTGTACCGACAACTTTATTGACCTTACTCCCTTCTTTATTTGGATCACCGACAATTTCATCAGTGGTAGTGTTTAAGTGAATCGTGACCTTGTCAGCGTGCTTGGCCAGATCTTGTTGCAATATATCGGAAGCACGCATTTTTGGACCACGCACTAATAGATCAATGTGTGAAGCAAATTTGGTTAAAAACAAGGTTTCCTGAGCCGCTGAATTGCCACCACCAACAATAACTAAACGCTTATCTCTGTAAAAAGCACCGTCGCAGGTGGCACAATAGTGGACACCACGGGCGTAATACTCCATTTCGCCCGGAACACCAAGTTTCTTGTAATCACTACCAGTGGCGATTAATACGGCCTTAGCCTTGATTGGGCCATCAGTAGTCTCAACTTCCTTATAATCACCTTCGTCGGTTATTTTCATCACTTCGCCGAGTCGAATTTCGGCACCGAAACGTTCAGCTTGTTTTTGTAAACTATCAGCTAATTCCAAACCAGCTACGCCGTTAGGAAAGCCCGGATAATTATCAACCAGATCGGTAATCGCTGCTAAGCCGCCAATCACCCCTTTTTCATACAAAACAGTCTCAATATCCTCTCGCGTCGTATAAATCGCGGCGCTTAGTGATGCTGGGCCGGCGCCAACCATCACCACATCATAAATTTTATCTTTGTCCTCTGCCATAAATCTCCTTCATTATACTGCAACTTTTTATTAGTAAGAGCAGCAACGGTCCAGCCCACAGGGCTGGATTTGAATTTATTTCAAAAGTTGCGATGAGAAACCCTGAAAGGGTGATTCATTACGCTATTGCCGGGGCAAGTTTGGCCAAGTTATAGCCAACCACCACCTCTCGACTATCATCTCCTTTGGTCACGACTGTAACTGGTACCGCAAACTGGCCGCTCATTTCATAAGCTTCCTTTTGACGGTCAGGATTAGTTTCAACATTCACCTCATCATAGTTGAAACCCTTAGCCTGTAACCAACGCTTAACCATTGGACAGTAAGCGCAAGTATTAGTCGTGTAAATTGTTATATTTTTAACCATTTTAGCCCCTTGTTTTATATTTTTAACTGTGTTGCTGGGTATATTGTATATAGCGCTTAAGATTTAGTCAATACGCTATATATTGTGTTTTTTACGTTATTGACCGATTTTAACTAATTCAACATCGAAGACTAAATCGGAGTTTGGTGGGATACTTCCTTGACCCGAGCTGCCATAAGCCAAAGCAGCTGGAATTAACAAACGTCGCTTGCCACCAACCTTCATACCAGGTATACCCTGAGACCAGCCAGCAATAACCCCACTTAATGGGAAGGTTGCTGTTTGACCACTATCAAATGAACTTTCAAAAATCACACCACTAGAAGCCAGTGCTCCAGTGTAGTTGACGGTAATGGTGTCACTTGGTTTAGCTTCATCTCCAGTGCCGACTACTTGATCAATTTTTTGCAAACTATCAACCTTTGCAACAGGGTTAAAGTTTTGTAGTTGAGTGCCTTTTAGCATTTTCGTCTCCTTTGATTTATTAGTTGTGTTCGATGCCGTTGCAGTTTTACTGACTGACTTGTTAGCCTGGTTGTCTTTTACGATTTGCCAAATAACGGCAGCGCTGAAGCCCAGCGAAGTCGCCAGAAACAATACTGCGAAAAGTAAGGCAAAGACTCGTTCGTGTATGCGTGCCATCTATGTTTTAAACCTCAATACTTAACTTAGTATAATGGTTCAATTCAAACTCGGCTAGTCGTTAATTCAATTGGCTTAATTGGCCAGCCGTTCTGATGGGCGTTTAAGATGGTTTGTTTGAGATTCGGCGATACAAAGTTGGCATTTGGCAGATCATCTAACCACATCCAACCAGGTTGATGAAGATTCTGGCCAAGTTGATTCAGTTGATTTTCCTCTGAATTTTGGTGTAGCTTCGGTTCGCCGCTACGGTAATCACATAGGTATATGTATTGATCGCCATATGGTTCACCAGCATGCTCGATAATCACTAGCTTAGGGTTGGTAAATGTTAAAGTGGTTTCTTCGCTAATTTCTCGAGCCAGAGCTTGTTCAGGTGATTCACCACGCTCAATGTTGCCACCAGGTAAAGTATCATAGTGCTCGCCAAATTTGTTACGATGCATGACTAATAATCGATCATCTTTAATGATAATGGCTCTGGCGGCTTGTCGCATTATCTAAGCTTAACTCCTCAATCCGAGATTTCAAACGCTTTAAGTTTTTTCTTAGTTGCTTCAGTGTGGCCTTGCTGAAGTTTAAGCAACTGGCTATAAATACCGCCGCTCTCGGCCAGTTCTTTGGGTGAACCAACTTCATTGACCTGACCATTTTGTAAGGTAATGATTTGGTCGACATGCTGAATCGTACTCAATCGGTGAGCAATGATAATGGTCGTCCGGCCTTTCATCAATCGCTCCAAGGCTTCCTGAACCATGGCTTCACTTTTGCTATCAAGACTACTTGTGGCTTCATCGAGCACTAAAATCGGTGCATCTTTAAGAAGAGCTCTGGCGATAGCAATCCGCTGTTTCTGACCGCCGCTTAACTTTAATCCCCGTTCGCCTATTTCAGTATCGTAGCCTTTGTCAAATTTACTAATAAACTCGTCAGCGTTAGCTGCTTTAGCCGCCTCAATAATATCGCGCTCACTGGCTTTGGGATTAGCATAAGCAATGTTCTCGCGGACTGAGCCGCTAAAAAGCGCTGGATCTTGAAACACTACGCCAATCTGAGCCCGCAAGCTAGCCTGAGTAACTTCAGAAATATCTTGCCCGTCAATCAAAATTTGACCTTGGCTTGGTTCATATAGGCGCATTAACAAATTAGTAATAGTAGTTTTGCCTTCACCGCTCTCACCTACCAGTGCTACTTTGCTGTCTGGTTTAACTGCAAAAGTTAGCGCTTTAAGCACTTCATTATCGCCATAGCTAAAAGTTATATTCTCGTAAATAACTTCGCCAGCAGTAATTTTAAGTGGTTCAGCATTTGGTGCGTCAGTAATTTCTGGCTGCTGGGCCATGACTTCAAAATAATCTTTGCTATTGGCAATAGCTCGCTGAGTGCGGTCAACTAAGAAACTAATACTAAATATTGGGATACGAATTAACATGGCGTACTGGATTAGCAATACCATTACACCTAATGTGTATCGGCCGCGGGCGGCTTCAATAAAAATAAACATAAAGACTGCAAAGAAAATAACGGCCAAGACCGAACGGCGCCAGACGTCTTGCTTATGCCAATACTCACTTTGCGGTTTAGTCGTATCAACCGCTTTTCGCATTTGCTTATTGAAGAACCTAAGTTCTCGAGCTTCCTGGATAAAACTTTTTACGACTTTAATTTGTAAGATACTTTCAGCGAATCGACCACTACCTACATCTAGGTCTTCATTTATCTTTTTCTGGTAACGCTGCCATTTATTACTGGTTTTGGCAGTCATCCATATAAAAACCGGGTAAAGTGCCAGCAGCATTAAGGCTACCGGCCACGAGTAGTAAGCCACGATTATAAGCGTAAAAACAGTGCTGAAAATAAACTGCAGAAAATTATTGGTAAACATTTGCACAAAATCGCCGATATCTTGAATACCGCGGTTCATGCGATTAATAATCGTACCAGTAAGTTCTTGGTCAAAGTAGGCCTGGGGTAGGCTCATTAGATGCTCATAGTAACGCACGCTCATAAATTGTTTAAGTTTAATCGCTAAAATGTCACCAATATAACCGCTGATGTTGCTGAATATGGTTTGGCCGATGTCTGTGATAAAAATCAAAGCCGCAAAAATCGCTACTATCGTCACATTGGCATGCCCACCTTGCAAGGACTTGGTAATTTGATCAATTGCGCCTTTAGTAAATAGCGGCTGTAACTGACTCATCGCCGCTAACAAAATAGTAAAAATCGAGATGATGATGTAATAACGCCATAAATTCTTAGTAAAAGTAATAATCCGCCAAATATATTTCATTACTAAAAGCTTAACATGTTAATCGTTTCATTGAAAGAGTTAGTGCCACCAGTATTGTTATACCCTTTCAGCGTCAATGGCTATAAGTTTGTTGGTTAGGGCGTCAATGTAGTTATTAACCTCAGCTGTGGTCAGGGTTTTATCGTAATTTGATAACCACAATCGCCAAGTAACATTTTTGTGTTTGGTATCTGTGTCGGATTGATAAATTCTGGGTAACCCGAGCTCCGACCAAATATTGTTGGGCAATAGCTCCACCAATTGTCCAGTCAAATAATTATAGAGTTCGGCATAAGTTGTCGAAACTGGTACTTTAAGCGTGATATCTTGAACGACTTTTGGGAAACGCGGCATTGGCATGTAGCTTTGGTTAGCACTGGTCAACTTAAGCAGTGTGTTGACGTCAAATTCAAAGCCAGCGCTAAACAATGGTAACTTTAAGTTCTGGCGGATTTTGGTACTAAATTCACCGATTTCACCGATAAAATCACCGTCAACTGTTTTAACAATTGCCGTACGAGCCTTATCAAATGGCGCAATTGCTGCCTGGCTAATGGCTGCTTTCGGTTGGTGTTGGCTAGCCGGTTCAAACACTGTATTAATACCCAAATAATTTAGTAAATAGTTAGCATAACTAACGACTGCATAATAAGCCACTCCTTGATATTTCCGTGTGGCGGTTTTATCATCAGCCGCAAAAACTAAGGCTAGCCGCTGATCTTCGGCTGGCAAACCATCTTTTCCCAAAAAAGTTTTACTGTGAACTGGATTTATTTCAAATATCGCAAACTCATTGTCTTCACCGCGCACTCGGTCACTACGAAGATTTGGCTGGACTTTTTCCAACAAACTGGGTAGTAAACTCAAGCGATAATACTGCAAATCCGGACTTAAGGCATTGCTAAGTTTAAAAGCATCTTCTGGATTCTGGCCGGACTTTTCAAGTAGGTCACTGTGAACAAATGTGTAAGTTAATAATTCATTAGCGCCGGCCTCAGCCAATAATGATCGTAGGCTGTTTTTGAACGACAACATATCCTGTGGTCGAGCTGGTTGGATTGATCGAGTTGGTAGAATTAGTGGTAAATGGTCATAGCCGTACAGTCGGCCAACTTCTTCAACAATGTCTTCAGGGATTTCAATATCTGTTCGCCAAAACGGCGCTTGAATATGTAGCCGAGATTTATCGGCTGGTACAGTTTTAATCTTAAACTCGACATTTTCAAGTAATTTAGCAATCTCTTTCAACGTTAATTTTGTACCTAAACGATCGTTGATAAAGCTAGCACTAACTGCCACTGGGGTGTTAAAGGCGTGGCGCGGATAAGATTCAACAGGATGACCAATTGGCTTGGCGTCATTACACAGTTCACTTATCATTTGTACTGTCTTATACAAAACTGGTGCACATTGCTCTGGCGATTGATTCTTAGTGAAGCGTGTAACGGCATCTGTAAATAAACCGTGAGCCATACTGGTACGCCGAATGTTGTACATATCAAAGTTGGCGCATTCAATAATAATTCTTTTGGTTTGGTTATCGATTTCAGAGTTATCACCACCCATTACCCCACCCAGCGCAATTGGTTTATCTTGGTCGCAAATCAGAATCGCATCGGCCCTTGGTTCAATAGTTTTACCACCTAACAGCTTTATGGTCTCGCCCTTTTTAGGATTTCTGACAACTATCTTGGCGCGGCCATTTTGGGCTACTTTATCAAAATCAAAAGCGTGCAATGGTTGGCCAGTCATTAGCATAATGTAGTTAGTAATGTCCACGATGTTATTGATCGGCCTAACGCCAATACGGTTCAAATAGGTTTGTAACCAAATTGGGCTGGGTTTAACTTCAACATCATCAATCGCAATTGCCATATAGCGGCGACAAAGCTTGGGTATTTCATTTGTAATAGTCAGTGATTTAATTTGGTCACTCTTAAACGAATCAAAACTATTTTCTTTAACGTACCAACTGGGCGATCTAAATGTTTTATGATTAATGCCGCTGACTTCACGTGCCACACCGAGCTGTCCAAAACAATCCGGCCGATGCGTAAACATTTTATTCTCAATATCAATGATATGGTCGTCTAAGCCATACAATCTTTTGAATGTTGTGCCCGGTTTGGCTAAATCCTTGCCGACTTCAATTGGATCAATTACTAAAATACCGTCGTGATTATCGCTTAGATCCAGTTCGTTGGCGCTAGCTAACATACCATTGCTGGTCTCACCGCGAATGTTTCGAGCTTCTAGTACTAATGGATCTTTGTCGAGCGTCGCCGGTACTGTTACTCCAGGTGGCAACCAAGCTACCAGTTGTCCGGCCTGCACATTTGGTGCGCCGCAAACAACTTGGACTAAACCCTTCGAATCACGTTTAACACCTTTGGTGGTTTTATTATCATCTATGAGACAAACACTTAATTTATCAGCATCTGGATGTTTAATGCAGCTAACGACTTTAGCCACTACTATGCCATCGTAACGCTCGCCCAAGTTTACAACATCTTCGACTTCACCCAATTGAGAGCCAATTTTCTCCACCAACTTATCTGAAACCACATTCAGTCCCGCCCCGCCGAACTGTTTCATCCATTCAACGCTAACTTTCATTTAAACTGCCTCAGAAATTCCAGTTTGCCGCTTTCAAAATGCCGCACATCTTCAATGTTGTACTTCATCATCACCAATCGATCTACTCCACCACCCCAGGCAAAACCAGTGTATTTTGCAGGATCAATACCAGCCATTTTTAGAACATTTGGATGAATCATGCCGCAGCCGAGAAGTTCAATCCATCCGGTGTAGCCACAAACGTTACAACCCTTTTTCTGACAAAATGGACAGCTCATAGCAAATTCAAAGCTTGGTTCGGTAAACGGAAAATAAAACGGTTGAGTTTTAATATCCAATTCTTGTTGATAGTACTCGCTCAGGAAGGTTTTTAATGTTGCTAATAGATGGCCGACATTCATGCCGTGATCAACATATATCCCTTCATGCTGATAAAAAGTATGCTCATGCCGCGGGTCAAGGTCTTCGTTGCGAAACACTCGATCCGGAATCAACACTGCAATTGGTCTATTATTATCCAAATTATCTTTGTATTTTTTAATAACTCGGTTTTGCATCGTGCTGGTATGAGCTGGAGCAATCAAGCCTTCAGTTGTTACAAACGTATCGTAGTCGTCGCGAGCGGGATGATCTTTTGGGAAATTCAAACTGTCAAACATGTGATAGTCATCATCAATCTGTCTTGACGGCTCGATATTGAACCCCATTCGTAAAAAAATATTAGAAATTATCTGTATTTCCTTCATTAATGGATGAATGCTACCCTGGTCACTTGATAAGAGTCGCGGCAGTTTGTCAGGGTTCACATTCATATCCACGGGGGCAGTTACATCAATGGGTGGTAGCTTTTGGGTTGTTGAATGTTGTTGGGCAACCAAATCTTCTAGTTCAGCCTTGAGCTCGTTAATTTCCTTGCCGAAAGCCGCACGCTGATCAATTGGCAACGTTGGAATTTCGGCATATAAAGCTCTTAGTTCCGGTGAACGTAGCACGCTGTGTTTATCGACGGAGTTGGCCAGCTGTTTTTTGAGCAACAGGCTAACTTCAGCCACTCGCTTATTCTTATAGCTCATCTTAGGTTTATTATAACAAAGTTTGCCCTTGTTAACTTCTCAAGATCTGTGCCAAATTTGACAACAACACAACTTTGCTCGAAAGGCTATAATATCGATGAACACATAGGAGTGGCTTTTGGGCGAGCAGTTGGAACGTGAAATACATGACGAATGCGCCGTAGTTGGCGTCACATCTATTGACTTACCTGCTTCGTATTTAACTTTTCAAGCCCTGTCGACTCTACAAACCCGTGGTGAGGAAGCCTCGGGGATGGCGACTTTTGATAATAAACTTAATGTCCATAAAAAACTTGGACGTGTCGATGGTGTATACACTCCAAAAGTACTAAGAAAAAGATTAACTGGCACAACCAGTGTTGGGCATAATCGATACTCTACATCTGGTAGCCCCAAAAAACATATTTCACCAATCGAAGACCAAGCCCTAGCCTATGCTTATGTTGAAAATGGCAATAACCCAGAGCCCGAGCAACAAAACAAGGAGTTAGAAAGCCGTGGGCTGAACCCGCATGATCTTAATGACTCAGAGGGCAAAGCACATCTGATTGCCAGTGAAGTGCGTAATGGCTACGACTTACCGTATGCTGTTGAGCGTCTTTATCCAAGACTCGGAGGTGCTACCATGAGCATTGCAATGCATGGCGATATGGAGGTAGCCTTTAAGGATCCGCATGGCATTAGGCCGGGTGTGCTAGGTCGTCTACCGGATGGTGGTTTGATGGTTGCTTCCGAAACCTCAGCGTTAGATACAGTCGGAGCTGAAGTTATACGCGAAATTGAGGCCGGTGAAATGGTCGTTATGCACGGTCGTGATTATGAATTTAAGCAGCTTAGCGAAAAGTTAAAACGCAGACTCGATGTATTCGAATTACTCTACTTTTCTTCACCCGATAGTATCCAATTCAACCAAACGATTGCTGATATGCGAACCAGGTTAGGTGAACAATTGGCGATTGAACATCCGATTGATAGCGATATAGTCATCCCCGTACCAAGCTCAGGCTTACTCGCCGGAGAAGGTTATGCCGATAGTTTGGGGATACCCAGACCGACGGCAATTATGAAAAACCGTTACATTGACCGCACTTTCATTTTACCGGAACAACTAAGAGATAAAGCACTATTAAACAAAAGCCGTCCCATAGCTAGTCGCGTAAAGGGCAAGCGTGTAACCGCTGTGGACGATACTAAAGTTCGTGGCAGCACTATGAAAGTTTTGGTTGAAAAGCTTATGGACGCCGGGGCTGCTGAAGTTAATGTACTAATTGCTTCACCGCCAGTTGTCTATCCCGATTTTTACGGTATCGACACTAAATCACAGGACGAATTAATTGCCGCCAATATGAATCGAGAAGAAATCAGACAACATCTAGGCGCCCATTCACTCAATTACTTATCAATGAATGGCATGATCAAAGCTCTAGGTGTGCCTGCAGACCAATTAAACCTATCCTGCTTCACGGGCGAGTATCCGATTGATATCGGACGACGGAAATCAGAAATTCAAACACCTAAAAGCCGAGTCGAATAGGTTAAGATAAAGTTATGGCAAATTTTTCATTTGATGTAGTCAGCGATTATGATGTCGCTGAAATGAACAATGTATTCGATCAGGCTCAGCGTGAAATGACCAATCGTTATGACTTTAAAAACACCCCGGCGCAATTGGAGTGGTTGAACAATGACAAAACTGGGTTGAAAGTTACTGGAAACAGCGATTGGCAAATCGATGCAATTCTGGACATTGTTCGCAAAAAGCTAGCTGCTCGTAATCAAAGTCAGAAAGTTTTAGATACTAGCACCCAAGCTGTTACAGCAAACCTTAAAACCACTAAAGAAGTAACCTTCAAAAAAGGGCTCGACCAAGAAAAAGCTAAGAAAATTACAAGCTTAATTCGTGACAAATTTCCAAAAGTTAAAACTCAAATTCAAGGTACTGAAGTCCGGGTCACGAGCGGCAGCAAAGATGATCTACAAGCTGTCATGCAACTGTTAAAAGCCCAAGACTTTGATTTTCCAATTAGTTTTGCAAACTATCGATAGGCTGCTTTAGCAAGCTTGCGCCCATCGTTCCGCTAATAGGTCCGGGCGAGCTGATCGATACCATTCCTGTGCACCACCGACTAACATAGCACCCAGTTCCTGTCTCAGGGGTAATTCAGTAGCAATATTCTCAGAGTCAATACCCCCGCATGACAAAATGGGTATTCGCTCGTCAGCTACAGCTCTGGCAATTTTTAACCATTCTCGTGCAATCGGAGCAACTACCGGCCCACTCATACCGCCCTTACCTCCCGCACATTTAATCTCTGGGAATGGTTGCGCACCAATTGTGTTAATACCTGTAAAAAAATCAACATAAGGGCTTGTGGCAATTATAAGATCTGTTACGCCCGCCTCATCAACCTGGTCTTCTAAGGAGGTAACGTGAGGAGAATCTTTAGCTCCTAGACAAACTTCTTCTCCTACCCTATTCCTACTCGCACTCATAACTTCTGCGCTGACTTCAGGATTATTGCAGGTAGGCGGATGAAAGCTCCCGTCTTCCTTGAGACCATTCGGGCAACTCAAGTTTACTTCAACTGCAGTGGGATTTTGAGCCATGGCTTCTTCCACCAACATTGGAATTACTTTAGTGGGAGTTTCATGCGGTAAGTTAGTAACTTGTATAATCGTTTTAATTCCTCTGTCGGACAATCTTTTGATTGGTTCACTGAGTTTTCTCATCCCTTCAAGTCCACTGCCCGGCAAGCCCCGGGCGTTACCGGCCATCTTTTTATCCGAATAGTAAACAAAATCTATTGGGTCTTTATTAGTGGCGTTACCCGCCCAGTTAGGTTGGGTCCAACCACCACTAGTTAAAGCAGGTACAACCAAAGGATCTTTTATATCCATAAACGGTTCAAAATGAGCAGCTTCCTTTAAAACTCCCGCTGCAATAAAGAAAGGTACTCCTGCTCCCGGATATAAAGGATGATTTTCAAAGTTTGCCATGTTTCGTACTCCTGCCCACCTTTTATTTATTGCCAACAAGGCTATTATGTGGTTCACTATAATAAATGTAAACCCGACGACAATGATTGTCGTCACTAAGCAAATGACAGAGCTAATTCGTCTAAAAAAGCGTTTAGAAAAATTTGGGCTTAGTCCAAAGCAAGCCGAAATTTATGTCTACTTAATCCAATCCGGCAATTCTAGAATTAGTGAAATTGTTAGGAATCTTAAAATTCCACGTAGTTCAGTTTACGAAAATTTAAAGGGACTCAAACAACAAGGTTTAGTTGAAGAACTAATCGAAAACAATTACCGAACTATCCAAGCCTATAGCATCGGCTTATTAAAAGACCACCTTGATGAACAAATGACTAAACTAGAGACCCAAATTGGCGAACTCAATAATTTAGAAAAGGTGATGGAAGTAATACCGGGCATTAAACCATCACCACCTGTCAGAATTCGCTATTATGAAGGTAAATCTGGCGCCCAGCAACTGTTCTGGAATTCACTGAAAGCAAAAGACACTCTTTATGTCTACAGCGAATGGGGACGCGGCCGGTTTGTTGGCATTAAATTTTATAAAAACTTCGTAACTGAGTCGTATCGGCGAAATATCAAAGAGCACGTGCTGACAAATCCTTTGCCTCGGATAGCCCAGTCAATGAAAGAACATACTGGTTCGCCCTTATCAAGAACAGATTTAACCAACATTAGATTCATTGATGAAGCCAAAATTCGCTTCAGGGGCGAGACTTTAATATATGACAATATTTATGCTCAGATTTATTTAAAACATAACCTAATAAGTGGCTTTGAAATTGAGAGTCCAGACTTTACTCAAACTCAACGGGCAATTTTCGAAGGCTTGTGGGAACCGGCCGGGCCTGTATTACTATCGGGTTTGATTTAAATTACCTCATAGTTACCAGTAACAACACGGCGTAAGGGGTTAACGACTTCGCCCTTCTCGTAGACAACTTGTCCGCTCAGGGTCATTTCTTGAACGATACCAACCGCCATCATACCCAAATAGGGTGTCCAGCCACTCAGTGACCTAACCTGCTCAAATTCATCATCAATACGGTAAGTCTTCATGTCCCAAATCACTCTCGAATCGTCTCCGCTTTTTAAATGTAGTCGGTCAGCCGGGTGAGTTGAATAAGCCTCTTCCAAGCGCTCCAAAGGTAAGTTACCTAGACGAACTTGCCAAAGCATAACTTTAGAGCCCAACTCCAAACCTGGCACTCCGCAGCAACGCATACTATGTTCATTCGACGAACAAGCTGGATTAGCTTCAACAGCAACCATTTTGGCGTCATAAGTGTGTGGTGCGTGATCGGTTTCCAAATCCATGATTCGTCCGTTAACGAAAGCTTGAAAAAGCTCATAGGCGTCATCGGCATGAACTAGAGGTGGCTGCATATCGGCAAAAGAACTACGAGTTTGACGATCTCGATCAGTTAGCAGCATGGTGTGCGGGCAAATACTGGCCTCGACATCCCAGCCTCTGGTTTTAGCTTCTTTAACCGCTAATACTTGATCCATTTTATTAACATGAGCTAGTTGAACTCTGAGTTCACGATCACCGGCGGCATGACCAATAAAATCTCTGTAATTATCTTCTCCGGAATGAAAAACCACTAATTTGTCTGGATTGACCAGTCGAATCCGGTCTAGAACCTCATCGAACTCTTGTGCCTCATAGTCTGTTGTTCTATTAATGTTTGTGGTCGGCCCACCATATGCTTTGGCTAACAGTGCTTTGTCGAGTGCCCGCTCGATTTCGCCAACATTATCATATTCAGGCTGGATTCCAAGTGCCGCACCATAGTTCACAACTGATGTTTGTCTAGCACGATGCCTTTTAACATCTATAAATGCTTCCGTACTAGTCGGATCGGGCGCATTATTGGGCATGTCGTTGATGGTACCTACCCCACCATCAGCAGCTGCCTCTGTAGCTGTCTCGATTGTTTCGGCTGGGTTGTTACCAGGTTCACGACAATGCACGTGCATATCAACAAACGGCTTCAATTCGACAAGTCCATCGCTTAACATGACATCCTCATTATCCATAGATTAGCGGTGGTGCCGGTGAGAATGCAAGCATAAGCCTAGTCAGCCCTAATGTATACTTAGGCTTATGGATGAACCGGCAGATTTGGTTAAACAAGCTAGATCGGTCTTAGAATTAAACGACCAAGGTTCGTTTACCATACCAGCCGAGGGACTTTACCCACACCAGTGGTTGTGGGACAGTTGTTTTATTGCTATCGGCATACGCAATTATGACGTCGAGCGAGCCAAAGGTGAAATTCTGAGTTTATTAAGGGGCCAGTGGTCCAATGGTATGTTGCCGCACATGATTTTGGGACCCAATCATGGTTTTGTACGCAATAGTATCTGGCGAAGCTGGTTAAATCCTAACTCGCCAGATGACTTAGTTACCAGCGGCATTACCCAACCGCCACTGTTGGCTGAAGCGGTTGTTCAAATCGGACGCAAAATGAAAATGCCCGAGCGACGTAGTTGGTACCAGTTAGTTTTCCCAGCCTTAGTTGCTCATCACGAGTGGTTATACCGTGAACGCGACCCGCACCAAGAAGGTTTGATTCTACAAATTCACCCCTGGGAAACTGGTCTTGATAACACACCCCCGTGGATGAATGAAATTCACAATCATTCATTGCCGCTTTGGATACGTATGGTCGAAAAATCTCACTTGGCACCTTTGCTAAATCTATTCAGACGCGACACCCATCGAATTCCGGCTGAACAGCGACTCAATATAATTGATGCCTTGGTGCTTTACTCAACTCAGCGACGTTTGCGTCGTAAGAATTATGAAATTGACAAAATTTTAGCCCATTCGCTATTCGCCGTTGAAGACTTGACGTTTAATTGTATTTTGATTCGAGCCAATCAACATTTAATTACTATTGCTAAAACTATTCGTAAACAATTGCCCGAAGAGCTGCTAGCTAACATTAAAAAAACCGAGGATAAATTAGAGCAACTGTGGGACCCTTATTCCAACCAATATTATTCACGCAATTTTGTTACTCATAAACTGCTTAAAGAATCGACCATCGCTACATTGCTGCCTTTATATGCTGGTACGGTTAGCGAAAAGCAAGCCAAACAACTCGTTAAATTACTCGAAAACCAAAATATATTTGGGCCAGCGTATCCCGTGCCGTCAGTACCAATTAATTCAACTTGGTTTAAACCAACTGGTTACTGGCAAGGACCAACCTGGCTCAATACTAATTGGTTAATTATTGACGGCTTAAAGCGCTACGGTTTTGATGAACATGCCGAAGCTTTAATCGAAACTTCTTTAGAAATGGTCAACCAGGCCGGTTTTTTTGAATATTTTAACCCCTTAACTGGTGACCCGGCGGGTGCGCATAATTTTTCATGGACCGCCGCTCTGGCAATTGATTTGATTAAACAATAGTTGTAATTTTTGCCAAACTTCTGGCGTAACAATAGTTGTTGGTTTTTAATAGAACCCGATGCTGAGGGAATTTTATCACGAAGATGATGGCAAATATTGGCCAGACCACGAAGAAATAAAGCAAATGTCTATTAAGGTTGGTGAGTTGATTGCAGAATCAGAATTATCAGTAGTAAATTTGGTAGCAGTTACTCGTGGGGGCCTTATCCCGACCGGGTATATTTCACGGTTGCTTCACTGGAGTCAGACTGAAACCATGGATATGAATAGCTACCGTCGAAATGAAGACGGTACCGAGTCGCCCAGCATAATAAGGATTACCAAACGTCCGATTCTTAATAACCCAGATGGTACTGGAACTCTATTTATTGACGACGTATCTGACAAAGGTGGAACCGTCAGACGCTTAAAGACCGATTATCCTAATAGTAAAGTTGCCGTAATTTATAGCAAGCTATCGGCGGACGATCCTAATTTTTTAGCTGATTACGTTGGTGAATATACTGAAAGGCCCGATGCCTGGATCAATTTTCCTTGGGAAGTTAAAACTAAACAGTCTAGCTAAGCTCGTCGTCGTTTTGTGGTTTTTCAAGTAATAAGGGTTCCATCGAGGGTGTAGTATTGGCAATTTTAACAACATCTTTGTCAACCCGGCCTAACTCCTTTTGAGTGGAATTAAAATGTCCGACAGTTGCGCCTAGGCTGTTACCAAGGCGTTTAAAATAACCGTCAACATTATGTAAATGCTTGCCGAGTTGTTCAACGTTTTTACGAATTACCTCAGTGTCCTTTTGAATTTCAAAACTTTTCAAACCTTGTGACACAATTTGTAGTAAAGCTAATAACGTACTTGGCCCAACTACCGAGACCCGTTTTTCGACGGCCGCATATTGCATTAGGTCGCGGCCATTTACGCCGGTATCGCCAACTTTATTGGCTAGTAAGTCAAAATAAATGGCTTCGCTTGGGATAAACATAAATGCTTGTTCTAATGTCCCCTTTTTCGGCTGAATATACTTGGCGGTTTCATCAATCCTTTTTTTTAGATCTTCTTTGAAGGCCTTTTCCAGTCTCGGTCGATCTTCACTTTTTGCTTCCCTAAGTCGATTGTAGTTTTCCAAACTAAACTTACTATCAATTGGTAATAATTTGCCGTCCAGTTTGACCACGGCGTCAACTATTAAACCGTCTCCCATTCGATACTGCAGTTCGTAAGTGCCGGTTGGAAGCATGTTTTGCAGAATTTGTTCTAAATAAAATTCCCCCAGAACACCTCGCTGCTTTGGATTAGACAAAACATTTTGCAGTACCTTAAGTTCGCCAGCAATGTCGCCGACTTGTTGATTAGTTTTTTCTAATTGTGTCAATTTAGTTGTCACATCTTTGATAATCGTGGCGCTCGTTTCGAATTGTTTAAGCATTTGAGCATTACTTTTATCTAGACGTGCAGTCAAATGGCTTTGCAAACCGTCTTTTAAATCGGCCATGCCTTGATTTAAGGTTGTCAGATTTTGATTAAGTAGCAAAGCATCTTTGGTGTCGGCAGGTGAATTTGATTTCTTTAAGACATAAAAAATGAACAAGGCGTTTGATACCCCGAGTAGAATAACTAAGCCAATGATTACCCCTAACATAACTTAATTGTACCAGTTATAACACCTCTAAACTAACTAGATAAAGCGGGTTACTAAAAACATAAAAATTACACCAAGGATGGTCATGCCAATAGTACTATAAGAAGAATGTTCGCTGTGGGCCTCGGGTAAAATTTCGCTGGCACCAATATACAGCAAAAAGCCCGCAAAAAAGCCTAGATACACAACTAGTGATCGATCAGAAATGTGTATGAGTAGCGTGCTAAGAGCTCCCAACACGGGAGTAATAGCGTCGACAAACAACAGTTTAAGCGTACGTGAACGGTTGTTTTTATGCACCAACATTAAGGTTACGGTATTAAGCCCATCACTAAAGTCATGGGCGATTACGGCTACAGCAACTGCTATTCCAAGGGTGCTAGAAATTTGAAAACCGAGACCGATACCAACACCGTCTAGAAAGCTATGCCCAGATAAAGCTAGAGCTGAAGCTATGCCAACTTGGGGGTGATGATGTCGGCCGTAATCTTGCTCTTGGGCGTGGTGGATTAAAATTGTTTTTTCGATAATATGAAAGGCCAGGAAGCCAACGACTAAGGCTATCATCGGTATAGTCGTGCTCATTTTAAGTTTTTGCGTTGAGCTAAAGATTTCAGGTAATAAATCAAAAGCAATTACCCCTAAAATAACTCCAGCGGTATATCCAAGTACCCGGTGTAAACGATCGCGATGTCGAAGCGCCAATAACCCACCGCTCAGTGTCGAAACGAAGGTAGCCGAAGCTAGGATTACTGGTAACATTTAGTTAAATTATACAAATCAGTATTATTTTTGCAAATTTGTCGCAAATTCTGTTAAAATTGCAAAATGCCGGAAGCCACCCAAGATAAACTGCGACTAACTTTACGAAGCCGACATGCCAGCTTAACCCGACGACGATTAGAGGTATTTAAAGCCTTTGGTGGCCACACTCCCCTGTCAATGAATCAGCTGGTCAAATTATTGCCCGATATGGACCGTGCCACTGTTTATAGAACAACTAAGCTGTTTGAAGAATTAGGTATTATTGATCGAGTCTTGCTTGGTTGGAAATATAAATTAGAGCTTAGTGATAGTTTTAGTCCGCATCACCACCATCTAAGTTGTAACAATTGTGGCAGAGTAAATATTTTGGCGGAAGATAATCAGCTAGAAGCTTACATTAAAAGTTTGAGTCACCGAGCTGGGTTTCAAGCAATCGATCATCAATTAGAAATTAATGGTCTCTGCCCGGCCTGCCAAAAACTTAGCAAAGTTTAGGAAAGGAGCAGGAGCGGTTCCGCGACTAGCGGAAGACGAATTTATTTCGTCAGCGACGATGAGGGAAACCTGGGTTTCCTTCATATCTTAATTTAAGGACCCCGGGGCAACACCCGGGGTCAGCGGAAGCCTCACACTTCCAGTTTTTAGCATAGGCCTTTTACGACTTACCGACAAGTCTTGAAGATTTTATTTAAGATGTTTTGACCATTTCACTAAACTTGGTCGAGTCAGCAAGAATAACTGTAAAACCATAAAACCAAGACAGAAACCGCCAACCACATCAAGTGGCGCATGGACGCCCAAGTAAATGCGCGACAAACCAACTAAACCAATCCAGACAAAAGCTAAATAACGATGATTTTTCGGCGTAAAATGATACAAAAGTAACGCTACAGCGGTAATTGCGGCAGTGTGGCCAGATGGAAAGCCATAGCCACTGACCATCGGCTCACGAGCGTGGACATAAGGTAGCAATGAATAGGGTCGTGGTCGAGCCACCAGTCGCTTGGCAATTTCGACGACCACATAAGTTGATAGTCCAACAATCATCACCTGCACCGCTAAACTTCGGCGTTTTTTATAGAACAAATAGGTCGTCACAATGGCAATCATCCATGAACTGCCAGCTTGGGTAATGAATAGCATTAGTGGCTTAAGTGCTGACGGCCAACTATAAATATGATCAAATAAATTTATTTCCCAAACCGTCATGACACCACGATGAGCCACCATGGCTGTCCAAACAAATAACAGAAAAGTTATTATTAGCATTAGGTGTTTATTTTTCATAAGCAGTAATAATTATAGCCTAAACTGATTGGGTTAGCTCTGTGATAGCTGTTTGGCTAAATGCACAAACACTCCGTTTGTCCAACCAAAACCAGTTTGATTCGGATAAACGCCATCCCCCGGTGACTTGGACCAGTTAACGACATTGTATTTTTCCATAAATTGATTGTGCTTATTAAACCAGTTCAAATTAGTCGTCAGCCATTTTTTACTAATTCGGTCAGCGGCATCGGTGTAGCCATATCGACGTAAACCCTCAACGACAATAAAGTGCAGCGGCGCCCAACCGTTCGGATAAGCCCATTGAGTCTTCAGCGACCCAAACATGGTCATGTCAATCAGTGGACGAGTGGTCGTCGTTAAACCACCGGCTCGTTCAAATTTAGCCAAATTAGTGACCAGTTTGTCGGCCTGCTCTGGTGTCACCATACCAGCCCACATCGGATAAAAGCCAGCCAATGACCAGACAGTGCCCAGTTCTTTCTTTTGATAATTGTAGTCAAAGTAAAAACCACGCAGTTTACCCCACATTAGTTCATTCATGGCTGCCTGACGATCCGCTGCTAAGGCGCGCCAAGCTTCAGCTTGCTTATGACTGCCAGCAATTAAAGAACAGCGAGCAAAATCAACTTCATATTTATACAGCAAAGCGTTCAGGTCGACCGGTAAATAATCCAGGCATTTACGCTCAAACCGAGGCGTCATGTCCCAGCCACTCTCGGCTTCGGCTAAGTCATGAAGTACATTGACATCATAGTAGCGGCTCAAGTTATGATGCACACGGTGCCAAACCGGATGTTGGTCACTCATCCAAACTTGTTCATATTCTTGGCGCGCGATGTTCATATAATCAATTAACCACTGATCACTTTTATCAAAGGTTTCATAAATATAGAAAATAATGGTGGTTAAGATCGGTGGTTGCGAACGACCAGTAAAGTAAGTTCGACTGGCGTTTGGAATAGTACCAAAACGCTTAAACAACAGGATTAAATTCTCCAGCATACCTATAACTAGCGCCTCATGTGACTTATCGCTTAAGCCAAGCGCCGTAAAATAAGTGTCCCAGTAGTACTGAGCTTCGTGAGCATAGTTTTCGTGTTCATCATCTGATGGCACGATATAAGGATATGGCAAGCCAATTAGTGAGTTACGATCAGTTTTGTTTTCGCGAATTAGTTTTGGCCAATAGTCATCAATATAATCAAGAGCCTGATTGAGTAATTCTTCATCAATTTTATGGTGCTGATTATCTTTTTTGTTTAATCGAACCCTCATGCTTTTATTCTATAACTCCACCTGTTAATACGAAACCCCAACGGACCTACAAAAAAGAACCCTTTCGGGTTCTTCTTTGTTCACTCTAGTCCTATTGCTAGAACCATCGCTAGTCACCTCACGATGACAATTACCACTATAAACCGCTATTTAAGCCTTGTCAAATACTTTTTTATATTTCATAAAATGCTTAAGTTTTGGCTGTGGATAAGTCAATTATTGGTTCAAAACTGGAATTAGCCAGTAAGACTTGGTCAGTTCGATGATGATCGGCGTCAGCAGTTTGGCTAGGTTGTCGGGCAATTCGTTTGGCAGTTCGATCAATTACTTCTGTTGGTACTGCTTTTAAGCGTGCATCGAGTAGCGACCAAGACAAGTCATCCAAATCAGTTTTTAACTGTTGGGGCGTAGCGCTCTGTTGATTGTTATATAAACGATCGACATATTTTCGTAACTCTGTTGCATCGCCAAAGCCAAGTGAAAACGTGTCAATTTGAGGTGTTGCCTTAGCTGAATTGGAGTCGTGGGCTTCCAAACCACTAATCAGTGGGCTAACCTCACCAGCTAGCATTGGGTCGTAAAGATGGGGATAAGGCGTTTCTTCGTAACCCGGCTCATAACCACTGAAGTAAATCGGTGAGCGACCCCGAGTTTTGGCTAGAGCACCGACGGCTATATCGGTTAAATTGACAGGATAATCCAAGTTGTTGAGTGCTAGCATATTAAATTTTGATGGTTCAGCCTCTAGACTGGCAGCCAATAATAACTGGGCTGATTCACGCGATGACTGCAAATAAAATAAAATATCGGGTCCGTGCAGCCGGATGGGTGCTTCATCATCGATCCAACCATGTAATTTTCGGCCAAACACTGAGTTATCGGCAACATGAGTAAAACGGGCTGACGAGATTAATGTATCGCCTTCTTGGGCAGCCGTTGACATCAACCATTCACTAGCTTTTTTGGAGGCTGCATATGTATCAGGTGAATGAGGTCGTAAGGCTTTACCAGTCGATGCGTGGACGATTTGCGGAACACTCGCCTGCTTGGCCGCTTCAATAATGTTATTCGTACCCAATATATTGGTAGTTAGTGTCTCAGGAATTTGCTGCTCAGCAATACTTGGATGTTTTTGGGCAGCAAGATGATAAATAATATCCGGCTGAGTTTGCTCAATTACTGCTTTAACAGCTTCACCGTCAGATATGTCAGCATGCCAATACTCGGCCTGAATTGTTGGATCGGCGACCGGTGTTTTGCCGCGCGTCAAACTGATTAGACGACCTGGGTTATAGCGTTCTAGTTCATGCATTAAAGCCGTGCCAATTTGCCCAGTACCACCAGTGACTAGGATAGTTTTGCCTTGATGTTTAGTTCGAACAGCTTGCTCGTCAAGATCAATGTGACGTTCACCAATTGTTCGATAACGGTCGTACTCATTGACGGCATGGGCTCCAGTTACGCTTACCAACCGATCCGTTAAATTGCGAAGATAATCATGCTCGAGCGGGCTTAACTCTTCTTGACTAGGCATTACCTCGAGCATTCGATCAATGATTTGACCACGATTAACCAGTTCAGCGCTATCAACTATCGGCTCAGCATTCAGATCAATAGACACTGGCTCCATAGCAAGTCTTGGTGAGGCTTCCACATTCATTATTAAGTAGTATTTTACCTTATTTGTGCCAGTTGGTCAATATTCTAGTTTGATAGCTTTTTAGATAATGTACTGGACAAAATCGCTCATTGGTAGTATATTAACTTAAAAGGGTTGCGAATTTCGCAGCTTATTTATTTAAGGAGAGATTAAATGTACGGAAAAGTCGCAGGTACTTCAACAGTTATCACCGGTGCAGCTGGTGTTAAATTATTGCCTAACACTGGCGGCACCCGCGTTATGTTTATCGTATCAGTTACTTTGTTAACTGTCGGTGTGGTAATGTTTGCCTTATCAGCTTTCGGCGCCTTAAAGCGTCGGGTTTACAATTTTTTGTATTCTTAAATCTAAATAAAAAAAACTTAGCCCAACTGTTCGACACGATCAAGTTGGGCTATTTTATTACCTTGACGGCTAAGAAGGTTATATAAACCTGATACAGTAAATAAACCACGGTGATTACAAACAAACTGCCACCACCCAAGCGTTTAGCAAACCGTTTGAGACGTGGTTTTAGTTGCGTTGGTAGCTCGTAGTTCATATAGCTACATCCTTCAAGGCATTGGCATCAAGTGCAAAACGACGACCTTCGGTGCCCCAACCAACAGTGTGGCTTTTGAAACGCTTTAAGATGATAATTTCGATAAATGCCCAGATAAAAATGCCCATCTCAACCCACCTCAGAAAGTAGTAGTACGGTAAGGCTTTAAGAATTGATAGACGTTTAGTCACAGTCGACGAAAAGATAGCCAGAACTGATACAACTAAGAAATCAGCTGCTAAAACACCTAACAATATCTCCCAACGACCGGTTTTATAGATCAGATAAGGCACAACTATACCCATTTCAATGACATAGGTTAAGAATTGGAACAAGACGTAGCCAATACTTAGATCTATCAACTGCAAACGTTGGCCAATCTTATAATTACGAATGCATTGGAAGAAACCGCGTTGCCACCTCAAAGTTTGTTTACAAAAATCGCGTAGCGTTTGCGGATCCTGGGTATAATTAACTGCTTGAGTAATGAACATAATACGGCCCAGTTTCTTGCGGTGAATCTGCAGCGTCAGGTCAAAATCTTCGGTGATGGTACCAGTCAAAAAGTCTAGTTTGCTCAAAATATCAGTCCGAAAACAGGTGGTTGGTCCAGGCAAAACCGCAATCATGCCAAACCATGACTGCCAACGCCGGATAACTTGCTGGCCGTAAGTGTAAGAAAAAGCCCGGTAGTTGGCAATCCAGTTGCCGCGCAAACTCTGGACAAAGCCAACAGCTGCCACATATTTACCTTCTTTTAGAGCAGCTCGATAGATATTAAAATAATTTTCACCAAAGACGCTGTCAGCATCGCTAACATGTAGCCATTGATAACGTTTTTCAAAGTCAAAATGTTTAATGGCATGATAAATCGCCTTGGCTTTACCGCTACGCTCCACTGTTAACACGTTACTTTCACCGAGCATTGCGACAGCCTGAAACCATGTGGCATCAGTCGAGGCATCATCGACAACGTAAATATCGGCTTTGTCCATCCCGGCATTTATGGCCGTTTGAATGGTAGTTTGGATGATTAACTCTTCGTTATGGCCAGGCAGTAATAGTGCTAATTTACGTTTTTCGGGTTGAGTTGGCTTGTTGAAGCCGACAAAGGTAGCTAACCGTTTAATCCAGCCATTATTATCAAAGTTACGAACCGAACGCAGTGGCGGCAACGAATAGTTATGCCTGGGTAAATCGGCTTGACCACGGCTTGAAACATACCTTTCATCAGGTACAGAGAAATCATTGCGACGCCGAATTGCAACCGGTTCGCGCACCTCATAGCCACTATCCATGAAGCTTATTATACCGTTTTTTTACTTATTTAGCAACTTTGTACTGTGGTAATTATCTAAACCAGATATTTATGGAGGATCTGGAGTATTCGATCATGGTGAGTTGAGTAAAAAACCAGATTAAAAACTAGTAATAAGGGGAAAACGCCAAACGTTTCTACAATATGCCCGGTGGTCAGTCGCAATGATTTAAGTGGTGGAAAGCCAAATTTAATTGGGATGGGTAGCAGCCACGGTACACCTTGTTTGGTAAAGCTGTCCATTACCAGATGAGATAAGGCGCCGATCATAAATGCCCACCAAACCAAACCAATATCAATACCATGCATTATTGGATGGAGCCAGACTAACAGCCAATGAGCACCGTAACCGACTAATGCCAAACCAAACAACGAATGGGTAATAAACCGGTGTCCACCCAGTAATTTGTCAATAAATTTGCCGAAGAAACCACCGACCGGTAGGTTGCGCCAAAAAGGCGCGGTTGGCTGGTCAATATCCGGTGTAATACCGCCAATCAAATTGGCAAGCACCGCTGCAATTAGAGTTGTCAGGGTAATTAGCTGTTCCGGTCGAACAACAAAAACCACTCCCAGCGCTGTTACGGCAGCTAAATCATGAGTTCGAGCAGTCATGTCTATTAGAGGCTTGTAACACTTTTTTGCGTGCTGTCTGACAGCGTATAAGTCAAAGTAAATTTAGTACACTCGTTACCGGGTGTGTTGTCGCATGCCGAGCCATCATCTTTGATGGGCGCATAGCCATACTGAGTTGTGGTCGAGGAAGCCAGGAATTGGTTCGACGTACCGTCAGGGTCTTTTGTTGCTTCTTTGTCTAATCCCTTGAGGTTGGCAGCTATCCAGGCAGCGTCATTCATGTTAGCGAAGGTTGGGTACATCGCATTGTTAGCATTGAAAGTCTCTAGGTGACTGGCCACGGCTTTGATGTCGGTTTCTCGCTCTGTGTCTTTAGCGTTAGCAGCTATTAGGTCACCAGAGCTAGTATCAGTCGCTGTATTCGCGGCCGATTGTAAATCTTGAATTTTTTTATCATCGTCCGATAGCTGTTTATTAAGTTTGGTAATAGTGCCGTTTAGGTCATTAACTTTGGACTGTTGCATGAACCAAACACCACCTATGGCCGCCGCAATTAACACCACGACGAGCACGATCATGATTAGTTTCTTCTTGGATTTGGGCGGTGCCGGGTAGCCACCAGGTGGCGGGAAACCATCAGACGCATAGCCGTATTGTTGAAAGTTTTTTTGTGGGTTCATTTTTACCTCTAGCACGATTATACCTTAAGCACTATAATTGCGTAACAATTTGCTATAGCCGTCAGTTATCGTTGATGTTAGAGTAGTCCTAGGAACTATCATGGATCAAGATGATTCACCTCTAGGCGGACCTTTGGAATTACCCGGCGAAGAATCGCCGTCGACTCACCCTGTTAATAAATCACCACGCCGCTTTAACCCGAAAATATTAATCATTATTCTATTAGTCATTGTCGGCTTAGCTGGAGTTGGTTTTGGCGCTTATAAACTCATGCATAAGTCGAAACCGAAAAATACTACTCCTACTTCGACAAGTTCTAACTCCACCACCACTTCTCAAGAGCCAACAGTCACCGATGTACCGACCGTAACCGGCACCAAGGACTATAAAAATACTAGTCTGGGTGTCGAGCTGACCTATCCGGATGGCTGGCAAATCACCGTCAGCGACAAGGCATCTGACGGCATCAAACTAGAATCCCCAACCTTTAATTATGAAACCACCGATGTCGGTATCGTATCGGGGAATTTTCGAGTCTATATTCGAGCTGGGGCACGTCCAGTCGATAGCAAGTACATCGGTCGCGGCGTGGCCATAACAAGCTCACAGCCTTTAACCTACACCTCGCCATTAGCCACCCAGCGCAAAACTACTAATTTATCACTGTTTGGTCTCGACACACCCGACCAGTTCGCCTTTTTCTTGATTGCCGGTAATTTCAACCTGAAAAAGGGCGACACGTTGGGCCCAAACTACGGTAAAGAACCAGAAACTATTTTAGTCACCGGCGGTTATTCAGCCAAAGAGTTAAAAGATGATTTTCAAACTAACCAAGTACCGTTAAGTAGTTATAGTAGTACTAATGCTTACAAACAAGCCATCGATATCGTTAAATCTTTGAAACTTCAGTAATTATGGTATAATATAGTTTATGAATAGTTTTGAAAGACCCCTAGATTTGGTTGAAGAGCTCTTCCCCAGTGAAGAATCAATTGATAGCATACGAGAATCAAAGCCCGGTTTTATCACCCCAGAAACTCATCCTCACGCTACACCTAGTGAGATTAGACGTAGTTATGAGACTGACACTTATGAAACCGGACCAGATACAGTGCCGACGGTGGACGATCTAGTTTTAGTTTCTAAAATCGGTCGTTTTATTCGACGACAAAAATAATGGAAAACATCAATAACAATCAAGGCGAAGATAATGTATTAGACCGGGTTTTCGGTGGCGAGCCAGAAGTCAGCGAAGAAGCATTAGACAATTATTGCCGTAATAAAAATCCTTATGTCGCCTCCGCCAGGTCATTTTCGGCTCGCAATAATGCTACCGCCAATGCAGATACAGCTACAGATACCGATATTAACCCTTTGATCGACGACTACCTAGACGATTTAGTTTAACTTTATTACCTTGTGCTAGTACTGTCGGCCGGCGCTGAAGTTGGATTACTCTTAACACTTTTCTGAGTGCCGTTTTCTAGAGTGTACGTTAGGGTGAATGTCACACAGGCGTTAGTGTCGCCATTGTCGCAATCTTGACCGCTTGAATTCAGCGGACGATAGCCGTATTGGCCTTTGACTGAGGTTTCGGCAAAATCGTAACCAGATCCAGATGGATCGCGTGTCAATTCTTTTTGCAGACCCGGCATGCTATTAGATATCCATGTGGGATCGTTTAAATCAGCGAGTGCTGGATAGTAGGTGTTATTTTGGTAGAAAAGTTCAAGTAAAGTATCGATTGACTTTATATCTGTTACGCGCTCAGAATCCCGACCAGCAGCTGTTGGATCTTTTTGGCTAGTCGGGGTGTTTGAAGCCGCTGGATTTTGATTCCCAGTTGAATTGGATGACGTATTGTTTTTATTTCCAGACGCTAGTGCCCAAACTACTCCTGCGGCCAAGATCAACAAGAGTACGGCGGCTACGATAATGAATTTTTTTGGAGATCTCGACTTACCCATTTGAGAGTAGGCTATCGACGGTTGTGAAGAATCGGGACTAGTTGGTAATGCCTGTCCGCTAGAGTATTGAGACATGTCGTCAATAGGATTCTTGGCTTTGTTATTAAGCATATAAATATATTAATTCTTACGTTAAATAATATATCAATTATGTGGCTATGTTGATATAGCTTAAGTTTTTCAGCTGTTTGTCAGTTTGATATTCTATAAACACTATTATGGTAAAAGATGAAGATTTAAATAAGGCAAGTACTGCTCATGATCATGACCATTATCATGGTATGTACGCCCACCACCATGGCCACAAGCTTTTGTTAGCCTTGGTAGGTGTTTTAGTTTTATTAATGGTTTTTTGTTTTGGTATGGCGGCTCAGCGGGTTCACCGCGAACCGGCGATGACTTTTGGCAAGTTCGGCGGTATTGGTATGACAGGGCCACGTAGTGTACATATGGGTCGAGGCTTCGGCTTTAACAATCCAAACGCAGCGGCGTTGACCGGCAAAGTGACAGCGGTTAATGGCACTAGTTTTACGCTTGATCAAAACGGCTCCAGTAAAACAATCAAGACTGATGACAAAACCGCCTTTGGCGGCGTTGGCATCAACGGCTTGAAGACCAATGACCAAGTCACCATTGTTGGTACTACCAACTCCGACGGCTCCGTCCAAGCTTCTGACGTCAGAGTAATCAATTAGTTATTGTATAGAGCTTTTCTCACAGCTATGTGGTTGAGAATACGGACATCGCTCTCAAGCTCGGGGTCTAATCTGATAAGCTGATCCATCTTCTTGTTATTTGGAGTTTTGGCAGCCATTAAGGCCAACTGGTCATCATCAGAGCATCTAACAAATCTGTATGTAATTTTTTGTTCTAAAATACCGCTTGGTTCAAGTTCAACATATCGGCGCGACACCACATACAGGGAATCTTTAGCTAGTGTATACGGCGTAAAATCATAAGCTGCCCCAGGTAATGGGTCACTGCCAATCGATTCTAAAGATTTATCCAATACAAGTTTAAGAGCACCGGCCAGCACGAAATCTTCAAATTCATCCATTTCACCATCGATTGATAAACGAGCAGTTTCAGACATGCAAGCAATTTAAACAATTTATATAAAAATTGGCAAGCTCAAGCTAGATGGCTTGTTAGCAGTGTTAACAACACCAAAATCCCTATTAACCGTCGAAAGTAATTAATCCCGTTATAAACTTCGAGTACTGCCCAAATAATTAGGGCTAATAATGATATGTAACTCAGGCCAGAGCGCAGCCAATTAGTGTGAATAAACCAGTTGCCCACCATTGTCAGAAACCAGGTACTTAGATAGACGTTGGGTTTTTGCCAAATAACGAAATTGCCATGGCCATCTTCCCAGAATTTCTGGCTGAATGATTGATTCTTTGGTCTCCGCTCTCTTACCATAAGCCAATTATACTCTTACTATTTAAGGTTTTAATCGTGCTTCTACTCTATAATAGTAGCATGGAACAGAGGCCTTTAGCGGAGCGGATGCGACCGCAAAAATTGGATGACGTAGTTGGTCAAGAACATTTATTGACCAGTGGTGCGATTATTCGCGAAATTATCAACAAGCAACAACCGACCAGTTTGATCTTGTGGGGACCGCCAGGTAGTGGTAAAACTACACTCGCAAGGATTATCGCCAAAGAAACAGGTGCCGAATTCGTCGAGCTTAGTGCAGTAACGTCCGGTAAAGCAGATGTAACTAAAGTTATCGAACATGCCGAAGGCAATCAAAGGCTTGGTCAGCAGACAATTTTGTTCGTCGACGAAATTCACCGTTTTAACAAAGCCCAGCAAGACGCCTTTTTGCCACATGTTGAAAAAGGCACAATTACTCTGATTGGCGCCACAACTGAAAACCCCAGTTTTGAAATTATTAATCCCCTGCTCAGCCGTAGCCGAGTACTGGTACTGGAACCGCTTAGTAAAAACGAGATTATCAAAATCATAAAATCTACGGCCAAGGCCGAAAAAATTCCAGCCAAACTCTTGCCAGCTAAAAGCATCGATCTACTAGCTGAATTATCCGGCGGTGACGCTAGAGTGGCGCTCGGCAACTTAGAATTGGCTCTACAACTAACCAAAGGCACAATTACGCCGGAAATTGTCGAAACCGCCGCCCAAAAACGAGTGCCCGGCTATGACAAAAAAGGTGAATACCATTACAACGTCATTAGCGCCTTTATCAAAAGCATGCGCGGCAGTGACGCCAACGCTACACTGTATTATTTGGCTAGAATGCTCCAAGCCGGTGAAGACCCTAAATTTATTTCCAGGCGAATGGTAATTTTTGCCAGTGAAGATGTCGGCATTGCCGCCAGCCCAGCGCTGAACCTAGCTGTGGCAACTTTTGAAGCCGTTGAGCGAATTGGCATGCCAGAATGTCAGTACAATCTGTTTCACTGTGCGACCGTATTGGCTAAATGTAAAAAATCCCGCGTTGTGGCTGACGCTATGAGCAAAGCTATGTCGACCGCCCGAGATTATCCGGAAGCGCCGGTACCACTGCATCTACGAAATGCACCGACCAAACTAATGAAAGAACTGGGTTATCAAAAAGGCACCAAATGGGAAGCTGGGTTCAAGCACCCCGAAGGCTTTTTGCCAGACGAAATTGCCGATCTAGATCTTTTTTAGTCTTCTTTCCAAGAAGCAATTTATGTTACTTTCTTGGTCGCTAGAAAGTAACCAAAGAAGCGACCGGCGACTGAAAACATCTTGGCTATAGGTTGATATAAAACAGGCTCGTTGCGGAACTTGTTAAAAGTTTGTTTCTAACAACCTTTTAACTTCAAACAGTCCTCACGACCAAGTCCGCCTATTTTATACAACGTACTAACCAGGAGTTTTCAGAGCCGGATATAAGATTCATTACAAAGACTCAGTTGTAGTAGTGATAAAATTAGTTTAGAAAAGGAGGTTTTATGTGGAATTTTGCGCATCACACGGTGCTACATAGCATTGAAATGAATACTCAACAAACGCTGGGCATTGGCCTAGCGGTAATAATGATAGCTATTATCTTGGTCTGGAGGCGGGAAAAATGAAAGTCGATTTATCAGCAGACAACAAACAGGTTACGGCTAGCGCTAAGGCAGATGTCGCTGGACCGGACATAACTGGCAAAGCCACATTTACCGAATACGATGTTGATGGTTGGAAATATGTCCACCTAAACCTCAAACTCAAAGGCAAGCCCGAAACTTTGAAACCAGGTAAGCACGCAGTTCATATCCACGAAAAGGGTGACTGTGAGTGTGACGGCTTCAAATGCGCCGGTGGCCACTTCGACCCCGGCCCATCCGGCAATAGTGACCCAGACGCCAATCACGGCTACCACTCAGGCGATTTGCCTAACATTGTGATTGATGAAAATGGTGAAGGTGAACTGGAAGCCATTACTACACGCGTTACATTGTCGGACGGTCCGGTTTCAATCCTTCAACCCGAAGAAGGCACATCGATTATGGTCCACGCCAATGAAGATCATCACAATCCGGGTGAATCCGGCTCGGGCGTCAGTGGCGGCCCTCGCCTCGCTTGTGGCAAAATCGAAAAAGCTTAGTTTATTCGTAATGAAGAGCTTCGACTGGGTCGAGCTTGGCTGCGCGTGAAGCTGGATAAAGACCGGCTAGCATGCCAATCAAAGTACCGACACCAATAACGGCCAGGATTAGCCAAACAGGCAAACCAATAATGTTATGGGCTTTGACACCTTGACTGGCTAGTTGTTTATTGACGAAAACGTTGGCAATCCGCGTTAGGCCAAACCCAACAGCTACACCTATTACACCACCCCAAAAGCCCAGCATTGAGGCCTCAAAAGTAAACAGACCGCGCACCGTACTGCGCTTAGCACCAACTGCTCGCATCACACCAATTTCGCGGGTTCGTTCTAGAATCGCCATAATCATGGTGTTAACCACGCCAACTGCGGCTACTGCCAACGAGATACCGCCAATACCGCCCAAGATTAAGCCCATGATATTGAAGACAGTTAGTTGTTGCTTAATTGATGCTTCGGCATCAGCCGCGCCAACACCTAATTTCTTGATTTGAGTAGCCACTTCAGCGGCGTTTTTACTATTATCAACCTTAGCTATCAAACTACCATAACCGTTAGCGGCCAACATGTCTTGTGAGATCAAGGTGTAATTCGGCGTTGAGTTACAGGGACCGCGAACATTGTTGCAGGCGTTTTGTTGGGCTTTGCGATCGGCGGCTGTTTGGTCATAGCGACGACTTTGATCCATGGCTCGAATCCAAGCTAGCGGTATGCGAATTGATTTGGATTGATTGTCTGAATTTATTACGCCAACAATTTTACCCTTTAACTCAGTTGGTTTTTGCTGTTGTTGGTTATTGTTGTCACAGGGGCCGTTACATTGTTGCGGCTTTTGAACATCAGCACCTATGCCGGTGTAGTAACTACGAGTTTCAAGCGTCACCGATTGATTGATAATGCCGCCGTAATTACCCTTGAAGCCAAATTTGTCAGCATAATCTGAGGAAATGGTAATCGGGACAACCATATCTTTTATGGTGTTGTCGTCACCCGGAGTTAGGTCATTGCCAGCAACAACGTTACTTTCAATTATGCCATTGGCATCGTAGGCAGTGGTTCGTTCGGCAGTCAACTTTTTACTACCGAGAGAGATAGCTTGGATGGCACCGTCATTGACAACCCGGGCTACACCAATGACATGCGGTATGGTTTTAATTTTGGTCACAATAGCGTCGGTTAATTTGGTACAGCTATCGCACTGACCACCATTATTAGCGTCATTAAAATCAGTAATATCACTTTTTGGCGAGACCGCGACTTGTTCAAGCAACCCACTGCTCTCGACTTGTTGTAGGAAAAAGCCCTTGGCGCCAGTAACTAAGGCCAGCATGATTGTGACCGAGGTAGCCCCAATCACTACTGCAAAGATAGTTAAGGCACTGCGCAACTTTTGGCGACGGATATTACGAAAAGCTAGTCGGAGGTAGTCGCTGAATTTCATATTAGCCCCGGCCCTCACGAATTTTACCGTCGTGAATTGAGACGACCCGACTGGCTTGGCGGGCAATATTTTCATCGTGGGTAATGACTAATAAAGTAATGCCGTTCTTTTTATTAAGCTCGTGGAGTAATCTCATAATTTCGGCACCCTTAGCTGAATCTAAATTACCGGTTGGTTCGTCAGCAATAATTATCTTGGGATTGCCGGCTAGCGCTCGGGCAATGGCCACGCGTTGACGCTGGCCACCGGACAATTGACTAGGTTTGTGCTTGATACGGTCACCTAAACCAACGGCTTCCAGGCATTCCTTGGCCCGTTTTTTGCGGTCTTTATTTTTCATTCTGGCAAACACCAGTGGCAACATCACGTTTTCGAGTGCTGTATTAGTGCCTTGCAGATTAAATGTTTGAAAAACAAAACCCACGTGTTGATTGCGATAGGTTGATAGCTTGCTGTCACGAGTTTTGGCTAATTCGTTTCCGTCGACGACAACTGAGCCGTTGTTGGGATGATCAAGGCCACCAATAATGTTGGCCAAAGTCGATTTGCCTGAGCCAGACGGGCCAGTTATGGCTATAAATTCGCCTTCGTTAACATGAAATGACACATTATCTAAAGCATTAAGCGTCTCGTCGCCGAGTTTGTAGGTTTTTGTAACGTTTTTGAGTTCAATTATGGCAGCCATGCTGGATCTATTAGTCTTAAGCATAAGCAATAAGCTGGACAATTACAACTTGGTTGTTGAATTAGCTAACCCGTTAACCTTATTTCTGATATAATCACCCCTGTCGATGGGGAGTGGCCAAGTGGTAAGGCACCAGGTTCTGGTCCTGGCATTCGGGGGTTCGAATCCCTCCTCCCCAGCCAGGGATTGTTACTTATTACGTTTGCGTTTGTTTGGATCGAGTTCGCGCTTCCGCAGTCTTAAGCTTCGAGGTGTCACTTCGAGCAATTCATCATTTTCAATAAAATCTAGACACTGCTCAAGACTTAAGATGGTAGGTGGTGTCAACTGTACAACACCATCACTACTTGAGCTACGCATGTTGGTGAGGTGTTTAGCCTTGCAGACATTTATCTCCAAGTCATCACCACGATTATTTAACCCAACAATCTGACCAGCATAGACTTGCTCGGCCGCGCCCACGAACGTCGTTCCGCGGGCTTCAGCATTCTGTAGTGCATAAGGAGTCGTCGTACCAGCCTCAAAGGCAATCAGTACGCCGTTACGCAATTGCTGCAAAGGTACGCCTATCGGCTGGTAACCTATCATAAGACTGTTCATGACAGCCGTGCCTTTGGTCGATGTCATCAACACATTGCGCAAACCAAGCAAAGTCCGTGTCGGCAATTCATAAACTAGCTTGGTAATGCCTTTGGGACTGGCAAATTGCTCTTTGAGTGTAGCTTTGCGTTGACCCAGCTCCATCTGAACACTGCCAACCTGCTCTGCCGGAACTTCTACTAGTAATTCCTCTATTGGCTCCATTGTTTGACCAGCTTCGGTCTTGGTCACAACCTGTGGCCGTCCGACTTCAATCTCAAAACCTTCACGCCGCATGGTTTCAATCAACACACTGAGATGGAGTTCTCCGCGACCACTCACCAAAAAGCCAATGCCCTCCTCGTCAACCAACAATCCAACATTAGTCTCTAGCTCCTTTTGTAAACGTTCACCAATCTGTCGACTTGTCGTAAACTCACCTTCCTTGCCTTTTAACGGGCTAGTGTTAGGACCGATATAAATTTTCAAGGTCGGCGCATCAACTTCAAGAACTGGTAGGGCTTCTGGGTTTTCTGCACTTGCAATGGTTTCACCGATCTGAACATTACTAATACCTGTCAACTGCACAATGTCGCCAGCAACACCATTTGGCACCTCAAACCGGCTCAGACCATGGCTCATAAACACACTGTCTACACGAGCTTTGTCGATTGAACCATCCTTTTTGCAAACGCTGACTTGATCACCCGCATTAACCTTGCCACGACTTATCCTGCCGATGGCGTATTTGCCTTTGAAATTATCCCAAGCAAGTGACGTAACCAGCATTTGGAATGGCTTATCAAGCTCGATACTTGGAGCTGGAATTTCAGTGATAATAGCATCGAAAATAGTATCCAGATTTGCCACTGCTTCAAAGCTAGCCGGTGCAGTTTTCCAAGCTTTACCCTGACGAGCAACTGCAAAGTAAATAGGATAGTGCAGTTGGTCTTCATGAACTGCCAGTTCAAGAAAAAGATCAGCCAACTCATCTTCGACTTCGCCAAGGCGAGCACCGGACTTGTCAATCTTATTAATAATCACGATGGGTTTTAACCCAGCAACCAGTGCTTTAGCCAGCACAAACTTGGTTTGCGGCATTGGGCCTTCTTGGGCGTCAACTATCAGCAGGCAGCCATCGGCCATATTCAAGGTTCGCTCAACTTCACCACTAAAGTCAGCATGTCCAGGTGTATCAATGATATTAATTCGGTAGTCACCCTGCTGTACCGCGGTCACCTTAGCAGTGATAGTAATGCCACGCTCACGTTCTTGATCACCACTGTCCATGATAAGTTCTTGACTCATTTCCGCTTGATTGTCACGGAACGTCTGCGATTGTTTCAATAGGCCATCAACCAAGGTCGTTTTACCGTGGTCGACGTGCGCAATAATAGCAATATTCCGAATTTTTGTCGGATCCTGAGTATTTGGCATAAAATAAAGCGCCATTAAGCGCTACCTTTCTATGCAATTATACCATAAGAAGAACAATGAAGCCAGTCTAAGCCTGAGTAATAATTAGTTGAAATATGTGCGACCAAAAATGTTTATTGGGCAATCGGTTTCAGTACAACGTCTTCTTTTTGGTCCGGCGGTTTTAATACGCTATTCACGATTTTATCGATGTCGTCATCCGATAAGTTAGCTTTCACCACATAGCCTTCAATGCCCTTTTCACGAAGCCCGGCTGGGGCATCAGCTTCATTAAGATTTGAAATTATGTACACCTTGATGTGCTTACCCCAGTCACTTTTCCTCATAGATTCTAAAATTTGATCGCCAGCTATTTTTGGAACCATCAGATCCAGTAAAACCAAATCGGGCAGCTCTTTTTCTATAATCGCCAGAGCTTGCTCACCATCAATAGCCACGAAACATTTATAATCCAAAAGTTCCAGTCTGGTCTTGTAAATATCAGCCAAGCTAGTATTGTCCTCAACGATGACTATTTTTGGAGGCCAGTTTGATGATTGTTCCATATAATTGATTCTACTTGTTGATAATACATAATGTCCAGTTGTTTAGGATATCAACCACAACCCATGAAACGAACTTAACTATTAATTGATAGTTGGACTTGTGTTGTCTAAATTAATATCTTCTTTTTGGTCGGCTGGTTTAAGAATGTTGTCGACAAGCGTATCTAATTGATCGTCACTCAAGTTAGATTTAACAGCATAACCTTCAATCCCCAATGATCGCAATCCGGCTGGCGCGTCTTGTTCATTTAAGGCCGACAGAATAAGCACTGGAATTTTTTTGCCCCAATCACTCTCGCGCATGGTCTTTAATATTTGATCGCCGGCAATAACTGGCACCATCAAATCAAGTAATACTAAATCGGGTATTTCTTTTTGAATAAGTTCTAGGGCTGTTTTGCCATCCAGGGCTGTAAAGCAAGTATAACCAAGTATTTCCAGCCTGGCTTTATATATCTCAGACAGTTCTGGTTTATCTTCGACGATTACAATTTTTTGCGACTTACCAAATTGATCCATATTGAAATCTTAACATTTAAGGCTATCAAAAATAAGGCTGGTTTCGAAACTCAAAGGACGTCATGGCCCAATTAAACACCTAATTTCTTTATGGTCATTAAAAAATTCCATCTTTAATTGGTAAAATAATTAATGGACCCAATTAATAAGCAAGGAGGAGATGATTATGGTGATTAATAATAAAATCTCAGCAGTATTGTGCTCAACTGACCTAGAAAGAAGCCAAGATTTCTATGAAAAAAAGGTTGGCCTAAAACTATCCCCTCAAACAATTAAAAATCATTTACTATTTGAATTTGGAGATGGCACTACACTGTTAGTTTATGGACGACCATCGCCCAATAAAGCTGACCACACTCAAGTCCGAATTTGGACCAAGGATGTCGAAGCGGATGTTAAAGAACTATCTGAGCGCGGCGTGGAATTTGATGAGCTCGACATGGGCACGATTAAAACTATTAATCATATCGCTAAATCCCCAGATATTGGCAGTTCAGCCTGGTTCAAAGACCCAGACGGAAATACCTTAGCACTATTTCAACCAGAGTAATTAACTTAATAAGGAGGATCTATGCAAAAAATTACACCTCATTTGTGGTTTGATAAACAAGCTGAAGAAGCGGCTAATTTTTACGTATCAATTTTTAAAAATTCTAAGATTAACGAAGTTTCACACTATGGTGAAGAGGGTTTTGAAATTCATCAAATGCCGGCTGGCACGGCCATGACGGTGGCATTCCAGCTAGGCGACCAAGACTTTTTCGCACTAAACGGTGGCCCATTATTTAAGTTCAATGAGTCAATTTCGTTTATGGTGAACTGCGAAGACCAAGCAGAGGTTGATTATTACTGGAAAAAATTGTCTGCCGATCCAAAAGCTGAACAATGCGGTTGGCTCAAGGACAAATACGGCTTGTCATGGCAAATTATACCTAGACAACTCGAGGAGTTATTGAGAGATCCAGACACCGAAAAAGCCGGTCGGGTTATGAATGCCATGTTGCAAATGAAAAAAATCGACATTGCCGGGTTACAAAAAGCTTACGACGGTAAATAGTTTAGCGATTTTTGCGTAAGTGGTTACTGGATATGTAAACCCCAAAAACGATTAGCCACATGGTTTGCGGATAAGCCACAACTCGCTCCAAACCGCCTTGGCCTAACCCGAGGTAATTATGCGTTACAAAAAAGCCTAGCGCTAATAATGAAATAGCGCCTGAAGCAATGGTGTAATACCTTAAAGATTTGGGTACATCCAAGACCACCCCTAGAATTACCATGCCTAGATTACCGATAAAAAATGGCAAAGCTGCACCAAGCACATGCAGACCAGTTACTGTGTTTTCTGGGAAAAGGCCAACCAGAGAAGTACCAAAGCCAGCAATCGCCATAAAGCTAAAGCCCACTAAACTGGCTCGACTGGTTTTAAACTCCTGGTAAATTAAAGTTGCTCCAGCCGCCATGGTAATGCCAAGCGTAATAAATGAGGCATTCATTAAATTATGCTGGGGCGAACACACAAACCGGTTGGCGTATGGGCCACACACGGTGTTACCGAGATCGCTAATCGTGTTTTGCGACAAGCTATATACCATTTGCCAGGCTCGGGCGACGATAACTTGAACGATGTAATACTGAATACTGATCGCCCAAACCATTGGGCCAATCAAAGGATATCGGTCGGTAAAGGTATTTATTAGGGCTGAAGGTTTCATAATTATCAGAGTAGCATGAAATTAGAGAAGGTGTCGTCGTCGACTGAGTTGGAAGCAAATCAAACCAGGCAATATTGGCAACCAGTAGCTGACTAAACGATAGCTCAAAGCAGCAGCTAAGGCTTGTTGTGAACTTACGCCAATTGATGTTAGTGACAAAACAATACCAGCTTCAGCACCACCAAGACCACCCGGGGTTGGTGATAGTGTCGAAAAAATAACCCCAATCACAAATACCCAAAAAATTTGAGCAATCGAGAGATGAAGATTTACGGCTAAACAAGTGTAATAAAAGCTGCTAACTAGCAAGATCGTGGTGGCCGCTGAAGCCACAAAGCCACCAAGCACTCGCGGGATCGATTTCATATTTTGGATCATGTCACCTAGAGTTTGTTTTAAAAAACGCTCTAGTCGCACACGTAAACTTTTAACAAAAGTTAATATCAAGGTCGCTACAATAATTAACAAAACCAGCAAGATTTTTAGATCAGTTAGATGCAATCCGTGGACAGCTGATAATTTTGTATGAGTAGTCATTAAGGTAATGGCTAGCAGCGTAACGTTACCGACAAAGCCAAGCAGATTATTTAACGACACTAAGGCGCTAGCCGAACTTAATGAATAACCAGCCTTGATTAGATAATCGGCATTAGTAGCCAGCGCCCCGCCACCGCCAGGGATTAACCGATTAGTAAAACCGCCGGCGGCCTGGACTAATAAAGTGCGAGAGTACTTTAATCGACGTTTAGAAATAACTTGATAAACCAATGCACCGGTAATATAGCTCAAAATTAAACAAACGATTGATGCGCCAACCAAGGCAAAGTCGGCGTGTTTTATTGTCATTAAACTACTCTTAAATGACTTAAACTGCGGCACCAACCCATATAAAACCAGTGCTGCCAGTAACAATAACCACCAATTTTTGGTATGATTGTGGACATTTGCTTTAGCGATAATTTTGGCCATCAGCTTGGCTTAATTATAAGTCTTATGGTTAAGCCAGACTAGTGGACTAAGTCGAATTCAATCGCTGGTACAATAGATTGGTGAAGTTTAAGTTAACTCGCAGAGAGATTTGGGCTACCTTATATATGTTGATGGTGGTTGTTTTTGGACTGTTTAAGTTTCACTTTTTTTGGACACCAGACATATTATTTGTGGTTTTATTTGGACTATTTCTAATTCTTGGTCAAGGTAAGCAATTCGCGATCTATTTCTCGCCGTTTCTAATATTACTTTTGTCGTTTGATAAGCTTCGCAGTCTAGCGCCAATAATCAATCATCGCGTCCATTATTTAGAAATGCCGAATTTTGATAAATGGCTATTCGGGGGACACTTACCGACTGCTTGGTTACAACGGCACCTCTATTTTGGCCATGTTGCCTGGTATGATTTTGGCTTTTATTTTTTGTATATGCTGCATTTTATAGCACCAATAATTTTAGCGGTCGTGATTTGGAAATTTAAGCCGAAATATTACGGTCAGTTTGTCAGTGCACTATTAGTATTATCGTATGCGGCTTTTATTACTTACGTCATTTTCCCCGCGGCACCACCATGGATGTCAAGCGACTACGGCAAGATTGATCACATACAACGGATTTCAAGCGATGTATGGCGGACTTTTGGGGTTAAGGATTTCTCGCTGTACTACAAAAAACTAGCACCCAATGCCGTCGCTGCTGTACCATCACTCCATGCTGCTTACCCGTTTTTATTCGCCTTAACGATCCGAAAAATTTGGGGTAATAAGTGGTTCGCAATTAGTTTAACTTATCCTTTACTAGTTGGTTTTGGTGTAGTTTACTTAGGCGAGCATTATGTGTTTGATGTGTTACTGGGTTTTGTTTATGCGACCCTGGCGTTTTACGCGGCACCTTATGTTTTACAATTTATATCAGCTCAGATTGGCAAACTAAATCGTAAATATGGCCCAACGCTGAGACGACTAGAAAGGCAATCACATGGTAGAAGTTAGTCAGGAAGAGTTCGAAAAATTAGTGTCGGAAGCAATTGATCGTATCCCACCAGTCTATTACAAAAAATTAAACAATGTGGCTTTTATAACTGAGGATGAACCAAGTGAAACCCAGCGCCAAGAGCTGAAACTTCACTGCAACCAATCTTTATATGGATTGTACCAAGGTATCCCACTAACCAAACGAGGTAACAATTACAATTTGGTATTACCCGATAAAATCACGATTTTTCGCTTGCCAATTCTTTATTCGGCCCACAACCTCGAAGATGTTCGGCGCCAAGTCAACAACACTGTTTGGCACGAAGTAGCGCATTACTATGGTCTCGACCACGACCGTATTCATAAACTCGAAAAAAAACCACCAAGTAAATGAGCAGGCTACTTATAACTTAATGTTATACTTGTAGACATAAAAGGGATGGAATGACCGAGCGCCGAATTGAGCCATTATGGCATATTGAATTAGCTATTATCGTAGCGATTGTTCTTCAAATAGTTTTAGCTGATGGCTTAACAGTTGGCCCAAAATACCTGTTGGCTGTAATGGAGTTGTTGTTACTTTTTGGTCTGCGTCTGACCGCCCCAGTAGTACATAATGCCGCCGAGCAGTTTAGGCGTTTTACCGGACTTTTATTAACTGGTATCGTATCATTTGTAAATATTACTTCTTTGTTTTTAGTCTGTCGTCACTTACTAAATGGCGATCCTTCAACCGGTAAGCAACTGATCGTATCGGCGCTAGCCATTTATCTAACAAACATTATTGTCTTTGGGTTATGGTATTGGCAGCTTGACGGTGGTGGTCCCGGTGGCCGCGGCACTCATCGACCGCCAGTTGATTTTTTGTTTCCGCAAATGAACACGTCGACTAAAATTACCGAGGAGCCGAACTGGCAACCGACTTTTATGGACTACTTGTTTGTATCCATCACCAATGGCACAGCTTTTAGTCCAACCGATTCTTTACCACTAACTCACCGAGCCAAATTGCTAATGTCCATTCAGGCTTTAGTGTCGCTATCGACTGTCGCACTAGTTGGAGCCCGGGCTATCAACATCCTAGCTTAAAAGTGCTCTCTTAAATGGTTCATGCTGAATTCCCAATTGGCATCAGTCTTTTTGTAGGGATTAAAAATATCATCTGGATCAAAAATAGATTTTAGCTTTTTGAAGTGGTGCATCATGCTTTCCGAGTACATTTGCTTAAGCCAAGGACCACGAATCATACCGTCGTTATGCTCACCACTCAGTGAACCATCGTAACTCAGGACCAAACGATTAACTTCGCGCATGGCGGGCGCTAATTTAGCCCGCTCCTTTGGATCCTCGATTTTCATTAACGGTATAACATGAAAATTTCCGTCGCCCATGTGACCTGCAATAGTAGCCAGGAGTTTATAGCTGTCGATAATTTTACGCAGTTGCGGTAAAAATTTTGTCAAATGTTCAGTCGGTACCACCAAATCATCAATAAATGGTGCGGTGTGCTTGTCGTGAACTTTTTTGCGTAGTAAGTTGAAACTTTCACGACGCATAATCCAGAATTTTTTGGCTTTAGCTTCGGTATTATCTTCTTCAAATAGAGCGTCATGGCCAAATTCCGCCAAATCAAGCCTAAGATTATGGACCTTTTGTTTAACTTCTTCTTGGCTGTCTCCATTAAATTCCACTAGTAGCACCATTTTGGGAACACCCCGGAAAAGTTTGAGGGCGTCGGGTATTAGCTGCCAGGCCAATTTGGCCATACCGGACCACCCGAGATTATTGTGGAAGTAATAGAACAGTTTAAAACTGAGCATTAACGTGTAGTTATCGAAGCCCTCAAACGTAGCTGGTTTATGTGTCATGACTTTATTGATAACATCACCCAAATTATCCATGTGCCTTAAGAAAATTACCAACGTACCAGAATGAGCTGGACGTTTCACTAGACTAAACTTAATATCGGTAACTATGCCGAGTGTGCCTTGTGAACCCACTATGGCCTGGGTTAGATCAAAAATCCCAGTGTCACGGTCCCAAACATTCCATAAATGATAAGCCGTTGAGTCTTTGGTAACATGCGGTTTGGCAGCTTTGATTTCGTCATAATTTTTATCAACTAGCTCAAAAACTTGTTTGTAGAGCCGCCCTTCAAAGGTCGATTGTCGTATTTTTTTATTAAGCTCAGTCCTATTGAGTGGTTTAACAATATACTCATTACCGTCAGCTAATACGACCTTTAATTCAGTCACAAATTTTTCCGTTTTGCCAAATTCTAACGATTTTTCACCGCCCGAATTATTGGCTACCATACCGCCGACTGTGCATAGTTCTCGACTTGCTGGGTAACTCGGCATTAGGGCTCCGTGTTTAAATGTGGCAGTTTCGAAATCGCGGTAATAAACTCCCGGCTGAACTTGCGCCGATGATGAACTAACGGCTTCAATTTGATTAAAATATTTAGTCATACTCAGCATGAGTGACTGAGTGATAGCGCCGCCACTCATGTCCGTACCGGCCGCACGAGCTGTAATTGAAAGGTGTTGCTCTTTGATTTGTTTGGTGGTGCTAACTTGCTTAATTACACGTTTAACATCTTCACTGTTTTTTGGCGACAGAACGACAGCTGGCATCAGCTCAAACATACTGGCATCATGACTCAATAAATCACGAGTCGTTACTGTGGTGTCAATGTCACCCACAAAACCCTGCTTCTTAAGTTGATTCAGAAATTCTTCCATACTGCTTTAGCTTATCACAAACAATATTTTAAGATGGCGGCGCTTACAATTACGCTGTGGCCATGCTAACATGAAGCGTAAATACATAAGCATTATAAAAGGATAAATAGCTTGAGCAAACACAGGGTCATAATTGTCGGAGGTGGTTTTGCTGGGATTAGAACCGCATATGAGTTGGCCAATGACGAGCGCTTTAAAGTAATCTTGATTAGCGACCATGCTGACTTTCGGTTTTATCCGGCCCTGTTTCGAACTGCTACTGGTGGTAAACGTCGTATTTCAAGCATTCCACTTGTAGAGTTATTTCACGAACGGCCAGTTGAAGTTATTTTAGACAGAGTGTTAGAGCTCGACAAAGCAAAGAAGACTGTTATCAGTGAAGCAAAGCACAAATACAATTACGATAGTTTGGTACTGGCTCTCGGTGTTAAAACTAATTATTTCAACATCAAGGGTTTATCAGACTATTCTTACGGTATTAAAACCGTGGCTGACGCTGAACGGTTGAAGGCTCATTTACATCGTCAATTAATTGAAGAAAAGCATCCCGATTTAAACTATGTGGTGGTTGGTGGTGGACCGACAGGCGTGGAGTTAGCCGGCGCCTTGCCGAGTTATTTGAAGGCTGTTTGCCGGCGACATGGTATTAATCATCCGAACATTCATGTTGATTTAGTTGAAGCTGCGCCGCGCTTGTTACCTCGTGCACCCAAAGATTTATCACGACGGGTAGCCAGACATTTGCGCTCGATTAATGTTCGTTTGTATCTCGGCACTGCCGTCCAAGCTGAAACGGCTGATGCGCTGATGATTAATAATAAACGCTTAATGAGCCACACTGTAATTTGGACCGCAGGTGTTGCCAACCATCCATTTTATAACGATCAAGGTTTTCAACTGGCTCGTAATGGCAAGGTTCGGGTTGACCAATTTTTGCAATCAGACCCAGACGTATTCGTGATTGGCGACAATGCTGATACGCCGTTTAGTGGCATGGCTCAGACGGCGCTACTAGATGGTAAATTTGTGGCCCAAAATTTAATGCGACGAGCCGACCAACAGGACTTCAAACCTTATTCAGCCAAACGACCAGTTTATGTTTTCCCCGCCGGACCATATTGGGCTGCTGTTCTTTGGGGAAGTTGGCGGTTTTATGGTGTCTTCGGTTACTTAATGCGTAGAGCGGCTGACTGGATTGCTTATCATGATTATGAAGCTTTCTATCAAGCAACTGAACGCTGGATGGAAGAAGACGACAACGAAGAAACCTGCCCCATGTGCAAAAGGCTATAACTACTTACGTCTTAGAAATTCTGTGTCGAATGGCAGAGCCATAGCTACTAGCCATTCCGGTATCGTTTCCATAAAAACCTTATTGCAATCTTCCAAATCACGATCAAAACCGAACATACCAATATCTAAATATTGTCCGCGGTTATAAGCCATCATCCCCTGAAGAGTTGCTCGGCTCTGACTAACGACTTCGGAATGCAACCCTTCACCGCTTTCGGCATCGAGCACGTTATACAGATATTCCAAACTTGCTCGAATGGCATTTATCTTAATAGCATCTTGATCACCAATGTGCTTAGTTTGTTCCCACATCGGATCAATTTCGTCAGCTGTTTGTGGGAATAGTTCCATGAACAACTCGTCAATGTCATCATGGTTGGTAAATTTTTCATGTAATTCTTTGATCTTCCTTGGGGATTGTTCGGCTTTCCGTTTAGTGTCTTGCTCAACTACCCGTTGAGCAATTCCGGTACCTATAAACATAACCCGCCCTAATTGATTTAGACCACGAGCCTGAAGTTCAACACTATCACCCATATATGCTGTAAATTCATCACTAAAAAATTGATAGTCATGCACATTCAGCACAAAGTTGTAACTTTTATCGTCAATCGATCTAATCGGAAAAGCCCGGCTTCTCGCGTCACGAGTACTTGGCATAAAAGAATAGGTAATTTCGCCTCGCTCGGTTATTTTAGGCACCTCGTAGTAATCGGCTATTTTCCTGCCCATCTCACCAAAAGTTTGATCGAGTAGTTCTCGTTCATTTAATTCAAAACTGTTGGTAGATTCAGGGCTGGTCATGGCTTTGCCTTTTTACTACGATCTTGACGCCATTTAGCAATTTCCCCGTGGTTACCGCTCAGCAATACATTTGGCACTTTGCTACCACGAAAATCTTCTGGTCGGGTGTATTGTGGAAATTCTAAAGTCTTATCGTCGCTAAAGCTTTCAATTTCAGCGCTGTTTTCACCACCTAAAACCCCAGGCAATAAACGCACCACTGCATCAACTAAAACCATGGCTGGGATTTCACCGCCTGTTAGAATATAATTTCCGATCGAAATTTGCCGATCCACAAACTGAATCACCCGTTCGTCATAGCCCTCATAACGCGCACAAACAATAATTTTATCCTTTTTATCATTAGCCAATCGCTTAGCTAATGACTGCTTGAACGGTTCGCCGCGTGGGGTCATCAGAATTACCTCGGCATCTAGACTAGATTTTTTTGCCGACTCAATAGCTTTGGTTAGTGGTTCGATCATTAATAACATACCGTCACCACCCCCATAAGGTGTGTCATCAACAGTTTTTCGCTTACCTAAACCATAATCACGCAAATTTATATAATTAATCTCGATTATATTTTTGTTTTGCGCCTTAAAGAGCATGCTTTGGTCTAACACGCCCCGAAACATATCTGGGAACAGACTAATAATTTGAATTTTCATCGATTTTATTATATCAAATATTTTTCGAAGCGAAAAGAGCTGCGAGTCAGCCCTTTTTGGGTCAGCTTTGCCTACGAGCGATGAGAAAAACCGTAGGTTTGTTTCGTTTTTATACAAAAAGAACCCTCAATTGGGGTTCGTTTTGTCACATAAAGCTCCCACCGTTGGTGGCTCGCAATGAGCTTCGACTAAGTTTTTAACTCTTTTATATTAATCTATTGAACTTCGGTAAGCAAGTCTTTTCTAAACATCGAGATCATCAAGATCTTCAAGTTCTTTTCGGGTTCGACTTAATACGTCGCCGCTGTCTAAATCGTCTTTTTCCTCAACATCTAGTTCGTCATCGACATCAACCTCTTCATCAGCTTTTGATTCGGCAGGTGTATCATGGACGGGCTCTTCAACTATTGAATTATTGTCAGTGTCTGGTTTATCTGAATAATCGTCGCGAGCTGGTCGAGTAGGACGGCCAATTGGTTCGCCGTTAGCAGTATCAATTATCTTGAGGTTGTAACGAGCTTCATTCTTTATACCAAGAGCCCTCAGTAATGTTCTTAAACTCTGAGCCGTAGCGCCACGTTTACCAATAACGCGGCCAAGGTCAGCAGCATCAACGGTTAGCTCAAGCAGAACGCCCTTTTCGTCAATGCGTCGCTCAATTTTGACAGCTTCCGGTTTGCCTACTAGTGATTTAACAATATAATCTATGAATTGTTCGTCGATGGTACTCATCAGTCTCTCCTACCGTTACTTACATGTGCTATTAGTATAGCAAATTGCGAACAGTCAAGCTGTATTTTCGTTGTCAGTAGTTTCTGATTGGTTATCTTTATCTGCAGTTTCAACTACCGGTTCACTGGCTTCTGGGATTTCGCTTACCTCGGGAGTTTCAACAGATTCAACAGGAGCATCTGCGGTTTCAACGTTATCCGGTTTTTCGGCTGAGGCGGCCGACTGACTATCACCATATTTGTCGGGGTTTCGGGTTTTGCCCTTTTTAGTGATTGGCTTTTTGACCCATTTTGGTAATTTAACATTTTCTTGCTTTAAAATACCAATCACTCGATCTGACGGTTGAGCGCCATGATCTAAATAAAATTTGGCTTTTTCGGCATCTAAAATAACCGCTTTAGTGTGTGGGTTATAACTACCCAACTGCACAACCACCTTACCACTCTTTGGGCTTAAACGGGCATCTTGAACAATCACACGAAACTGGCTGTGGCCACGGCGGCCGGTGCGTTGCAAACGAATAGCTAACATATGTGGTTATTTGTCCGATCTCTCATACCATAATTAGGTGATAATTGAATCTTGGCTATTTTACAGATTATAACTTCGACTGTCAACGCCGGTAATACCCTAAGGCTGCCTCAGCAGCAGCAACTTGGCCAGCTTGTTTACTCGGCCCAGTGCCCTCGCCTTTTAGTTTACCGTCAACAAAAACTCCAACTGTGAAGTTTTTTTCATGATCTGGACCTTCTTCTGATAACACCTTGTATACAGGGGTAAATCCGGCTTGACTTTGAACTAATTCCTGAAGATGCGACTTGGGATCAACCCAAGAACCACTGGTTAAAATATCATCAAAAGTAACAAGTACGGTGCTTTTAATAAACTGTTTAGCCACATCATAGCCCTTGTCTAGATAAATAGCGCCGATTACCGCTTCGTAACAATTGGCCAGAATTTGAGCTCTAGCTCTTGGAGTACCACGTTTTTCACCACGACTAAGCCTTAATAATGGTTCAAACTCTAGTTTAGCCGCGGCCAAACTAATACTTTCAGTCCGTACCAATGCGCTGCGCCAATTAGTCAAAACACCTTCCGGATCAGAATGATTAAGGTAGAGGTATTCAGTCACCACCAATTCGAGCACCGCATCACCCAAAAACTCTAGTCGTTCATTGTGTTCTTTAACGGTTTTACGGTGTTCGTTTAGATAAGATCGATGTGTAAAAGCCGTGACCAACAGGTCAGTATTACTAAATTTGATCCCCAATTTATCATTAGCAAAAGCAATATAAGAATTAACGTCTGGCATGTTTTTTATAGGTCCGATTGTCGAATTTTGTTGAGTCCAATCAAAATAATTTTACTAATATCTTCGTACTCGATTTTATCTAAAGCTTCTGAGGTTGGAAACCATTTAATACCGTTCATCCAATCTTCAGGCTTGATATCGTCGGTGTTATTTAGGGCTTCAATTAAAAATATGTCGGTCGTCATTAGGACTAAACTTTGCTGACGCCGATATCGAAAATTGATTTTGCCAAGCCAATTGTAGACTTTGATATCTTTTAGCCCGGTTTCTTCACCAACCTCACGTGCGGCAGTTTGCTTAGCAGTTTCACCTTCTTCAATATGGCCTTTGGGAATTGTCCAGCGATTCTTGGCATCTTGAATTAATAAAATCTCAATCTGTTTTTTGGCATTTCGGCGAAAAATAATACCACCGGCCGTCGGTTCACGAACCACTTCACTAATCACCGGACGCCGCCGGTTAACTAGCTTCTTGAATCCTTGGAATGGTTTAGGTCGTTTCATAGTTATTTGCTCTTCTTGGTTGATTTGGTAATCCTCGGTTTTTTAGCAGCTTCCGCCTCAATGTTGCGTAACACTGTACCCAGAACACCGTTGATGAATTTACTTGAGTTATCGCCGCCAAATGATTTGGCTAGTTCGACAGCTTCATTGATAACCACTTTTGGCGGTATTTCTTGATCGTGTAGTAGTTCGTATGCACCAATCCTTAAGACGATACGATCCATCCGTGCAATCTGATCGATGGGCCACTCTGGCGCCACTGGCTGCAAAATGGCGTCAAGGTCATTGGCTTTGGAATTTACGCCTTTGACTAAACGACTGATAAAGTCTGGATCATCAACCATCTTGTGGTAACGTCTAATGTTACGCTCCAAAACTTGGTCAAGCCTGAGACTTTTATCTTTGGCGTCACTTCGGAAATCTTGCTCGTACAGGGTTTGCAGAGCGATAATGCGACCGAGGTGACGATTTGATGCCATATTGTTAATTTCCTACTACTTACTATCTCCAGTATACGCTACTGGCTGGCGAAATTAGGCTTTTGAAGCCGTAGTTTTAGCAGCTGTCGGCTTATCTTTGCCGAATTCTTTCCTGGTAGTAAAAGCCTTGACTGGTGATTTGGCGTTAACTTGACGGGCCAGCTTTAAAACCAGGTGGCTACGACGGGTACCGGTGCGACGTGGGCTGGTACGTTTTTTGGGTTTTCCCATAAAAAATCAACTCCCCCTTATTATTACTCTAATATCGTTACGGTTATTATAGCGTTATTCCACCTCTATTTCAACCCCTACAAAGTATTGACATATTGCTTAACCTTATGTTATAATAGCGAACATGAATAAAGTTGTGGATTTTCCAGTCGAACGCACTAGAACACTCGAAAAAACGCCCAATTACAAGGCACGTAAAATTTTTGCGTCGGTTGTGGCTTTAGGTACTTTAGGTGTTGTTGGTGTAGTAACAACTAATACTTTTGTTACTGAACAAACCGAATGTGCTACAACAACACCAGCTGACAGTCGTTGGCAAAGTGCACAATCTGCTTCAGACTTATTACAAGCTAAGGGCGTTTATATCCCTAACGAAAATGAAGTAGAAACTTTGGTCAGAACTCCACTTGGCGGTGAAGAAATTTGTGGTACGGCTTATATTGGAGCAACCGTTCTAAAACCTGTGGCTCAGCTAATTCACAATTATAATAACCTACATCGAGCTAGCGATTAAACCACAAAATTAATCAATTTTTGCGGTACGTAAATCACTTTACGTACCGTTTTTGTATCTAGAAATTTAGCAACGTTGGCTTCGGCTTTGGCAGCAGTCTCAATGTCGTCTTGACCAACTCCGTTCGGTACTTCGATATTGGCTCTAACTTTACCATTAACTTGGATAACGATAGTCATGGTGTCACTAACTATGTATCGGTCATCAAATATTGGCCAATGGCCAATGTGGACACTATCATCATGACCAAGTTGATGCCACAGCTCCTCAGCAATATGTGGTGCAAATGGAGCAATCAGCATAACTAAACTCTCAAGCGCAAACTGCCAGGTCTCGCGATCGGCAAATTTATCAGACTTAAGTTTATACAGTTCGTTAGTGCACTGCATAGCCGCCGCTATGGCGGTGTTATATTTTTGATGTTCGATGTCATCCGACATTTTTTTAATGGTAGTGTGGATAGTTTTAAGAATTCCATCTGTGTTCTTTGAGGTAGTGCTAATTTGGCTGGCCTTAAACTCGTCAACCAAGGTCCAAACTCGTGATAAAAAGCGATAGGTGCCCGGTACGCCTTGGGGATCCCACCTGGCCCAAAGTTCTAAAGGTGCGGCAAACATTAAATAAGTCCTTAGTGCATCTGCACCATATCCACTGTCAATGATTTCTAGCGGATCAACACCGTTACCTTTACTCTTTGAAAACATTTGGCCGTCACTGGCCGTGACCTTACCGTTAAACAAGAATTGCTTGAATGGTTCGGGCTCGTTAATTAGCCCCAACCGCTTAAAAAAGCGGGCTACAAAACGGGCATAAAGTAAATGAGCCGTGGCGTGGTCGGCGCCGTTATAGAAATCGATCGGTTCCCATTTTTGGACAATTCTAGTATCAAAGATGGCTTTTTCGTTTTTTGGATCAAAGTAACGAAACATGTACCAGCTGCTGTCGATGTAAGTGTCGAGTGTGTCGGTTTCACGTTCAGCCGAACCACCACAGTTTGGACAGTCAACCTTCAACCAGTCAGTGGCTCGAGCTAAAGCACTACGCCCGTCACCGCTCGGGGCATAATCCTTTAGTTCCGGCAAAACTACCGGCAAATCCTCATCGGGTACTAACACGGCGCCGCAGTCAGGACAATGAATTATTGGAATCGGTGCGCCCCAATAACGCTGGCGACTAACACTCCAATCACGCATTCGATAATTGGTTTTAACGCTAGCCAAGCCTTTTTTAGCTAAATCGTCGACCACTTTTTCACGCATGTCACTCGAGATTAGGCTATTATATTTACCAGAATTAACCATGATGCCTTCGCCGGTGTAGCATTCACCCAGTAGTAGTTGTCGATAAAAGGTTTCGTGAATGCCATCGTCAAGCAAATTAGCGACTTTGTCTTTAGCTACCCACGTAACTTTAAACTTGTCGTTTTCGCCGTCATTCATGTCACGCTCAACTTGTTTGTTGCTGACCAGCTCGAATAACAAACCGGTACAATGGCCAACATAGTTTTTATTTTTAACGTTCGAGAAAAAGTAACCATGCCCGCGGGCAGCCAGTTGACGAATAAATTTAATGTCGGTGAAGCCAGTTTCTTCGGCAATTTCTCGTTTAGCAGCTTCGACTAAATCTTCGCCAGGCTCGACACCGCCGCCGATTAACATTTGACCGCCAGTTCTTGGTAGCCGCGGTCCCCAATCAAGCACAATTACTTTATTATTTTTGGGGTTAAAAACAGCGGCGATAATTTTTTCCTTATGAATATCATCGCCTTGCGGTTCACCATAAACCGGTTCAATCACATCAATAATCGGTAGGTCGAATTTGACGGCAAATTCATGATCACGGTCATCATGGGCGGGGACAGCCATAATGGCACCAGTGCCATAACCAGCTAAGACATAATCAGCAATCCAAATTGGTAGTTTTTCATGATTAGCCGGATTTATGGCATATGCCCCCGTAAAGACGCCAGTTTTGTGTTTGGCGGTTTGACGCTCTACTTCAGTCTTTTTTTCAGCGATTTTGACATAACTATCTACTTTAGACTTTTGCGATGAGGTAGTGATTTCGGAAACCAGTTCGTGTTCGGGCGCTAAAACCATAAAGGTTGCGCCAAATAAGGTATCCGGCCGGGTCGTAAAGACTTTGATATTGTGCTTCGACTCACTGATAGTAAAGTCAATTTCGGCACCTTGGCTTTTGCCAATCCAATTACGCTGAGCCAGCTTGACGCTATCTGTCCAATCCAAATCATCAATGGCATCGAGCAACTCGTCCGCAAAATCGGTAATTTTGAAAAACCATTGTTTAACTTCACGCTTTTCAACCATTGGGTCATCCGGTCCATCGTGGCGCCAGCACTTGCCATCGATGACCTGTTCGTTAGCTAGCACCGTATTATCAACGACGCACCACCACTGCAAACGTGAATCTTGATAAGCTAGACCGTGCTTGTGCATTTGACTAAAGATCCATTGAGTCCATTTGTAGTAAATTGGTTCGTGACTGGCAATTTCTTTGCTCCAATCGTTACTCCAACCCATAGCTTTGTATTGATGATGGTAGTTAGGAATGATGTTGGCCATTGATTCCTGAGGTGACACGCCAGATTTGATGGCATAATTTTCGGCTGGCAAACCAAAAGAGTCCCAGCCAACTGGATGGTAGCTTTCATAGCCTTGTTGACGCTTAAATCGGGCCAAAACATCGCTGATGGTGTAGTTCATAGCATGACCAATATGAATACCGGCGCCACTCGGGTAGTTGAACATGCTCATGGCAATATATTTAATTTTGGAACTACTTAAGTTCGCCTTGTAAGTTTGGTGATCGTCCCAATACTTCTGCCAGCGTGGTTCTAGTTCCTTTGGGTCATAACGTATCATACCAATCAATTATCTCACGAAATTTAACAGGTTGTCTTATCTGTCTATCACCTTATCATAGACAATCGTTTCGACAAAAGAATAGATTATTCCGGCAAATACTTGCCAAAGTATTCAACTTGTCCAGTAATTGGTCCGCCAGCTAATTGGTTAATGGTAACAAAATGATAATGGCCTTTTAATTCGTTTAATATTTTAGGCAGGGCTTCGACCGTTTGACTAAGCGAGTCGTGAAAGATTATTACACTCCCCGGTTTTACTGTCGCAATAGTATTAGCCGTAATATCATCTGCTGATTTTCTGGCCCAATCTTTGGGATCAACATTCCATAGTATGAACGGCATATTTACAGCTTGATGCACTAGGTGGTTACGGGACTCATAAGGTGGCCGAAAATATTGCGGCGCCGGCAAACCAGCGGTGACAACAGCCGCCTGGGTCTTAGAGATTTGGTCTTGTATTTCAGGGACTGTTAATCGAGTAAAGTCCGGATGGCTCCAACTATGGTTACCGACCTCGTCGCCGTCAGTCTGCATTCGTTTTAACAATAGCTGATTCGGCGCTACACGATTACCAATAACAAAAAAGGTAGCTTGAGCATGAACGCCTTCTAGGGCATCAAGAATTTTCGGTGTCGTGAGTGGGTTTGGACCATCGTCAAATGTTAAAGCAATACAGGCCTCAATCTCACAATTCACTGGACCTGGTACGTAGGCAGCGTATTGATAAAAATTGTAAAGGGTGACTTCGGTCGGTAAAAAAACGTGGACTGTATTGATTGGTGGAAGCGGACTAGGCAAGTCGGGATATAGACTCTCGGCTGAAGCACGCATACTATTTAAGCCCACTGTCAAAATAACAGCTATCAATGCCGTACCAAAATGAACAGAATTAGTCGTATGTCTCAAAAGCCTACCTCTAAGCCTTACAATTGATAGTATAAACTAGACAATCAAGCTTCGACTAGTGATAATCTTACAAACGTCGTAATTTACGTCGACCGGTTTCAAAAATATAAGTTGCCGCATACTTAGCCTGATTGACGACCACGTCACGGGCTGGCAAATAGGCCACATCTTCACCGCCAAAACCACGTTTAAAAACCGATACGCCGTAAAAGCGGTGCTTTGTTTGGCCATGATCGGTCACCCCCCAGAAGTTATAGCGCTTGCAGCCACGCTGCCTGGCTTCGTGAATCGCCGCCCATTGAATTGCATAAGCACCTGGTAATTCCCGCGCCAAATCAGTACTGGCACCGTAATGATAGGCGGCTTCTGAACCATAAAAAATAATAAAAGCCATAGTTAGCAGCCGACCATTATGAGTTGCTTTATAAAGAATAGCCTGATCAGCTTCAGTAAAAGTTTGAAATTGAGCTGTTAAAAACTTGGTCGAAAATGGTACAAATTGTTGACGCTTGGCCGTTTCTAATTGAAGTTTACAAAAACCAGCAATGTCATCGCTAGCTTCAACTTTAATACCTAGTTTTTGAGCTCGGTTAATCTCATAACGAGCGCCTTTACGCATAGAGTGTTTCAGCTCTTCGTCTGTTTTTGATAGATCAAGTTGTGATGTTAGATCGGCTGTGACGTGCATTGGTGATACACGAAAGCCAAGTTGTTTAAATAATTGTCGTGAATCGGGAGTATCAATCAATTGTGGCCGAACGCGAGCGAATAAACATTTATGGTCTTTAGCTAGGCGTTTTAATTCATTAACCCACAGTTTAACTAATCCATCATTTGACCAATCAATAATCGGGCCAGCAGGTACTACCAAATGACGACCACGTTTAGCCGGTTCAACGACTGCCAGCATGACACCAATTAGTTTAGTATTTTCATAAAAACCTAGTCGAATAATTTGATGATTAAGCTGCAGATGAAATTCACCCCAATTCCATGATTGTAAGAAATTTGCTTCATGGTGAACAGCCATAAAGTTTTCCCATTCTGTTTGATTGTCTACGGTTTTTGTTGTGATGTCTGCCACAGCTTGATTTTAGCACAAATGTCTTTGGCGACCTCTGGTGAAACATGGCGATGGGTTGGTAAGTTCACGATTGTTTGACTGAGCTGTTCCGACCTGGGACATAAACCGGACTTATAGTCAGTTTGTTCCAAATATTTTTTTGGCCCAATCGGCGCGTCATACCATGTATCGCCAATATAAATTTGGGAAGTCTTCATGAACGCTACTAAGTTAGCTCGGTCCTGAACCGTGATCGGGAACCTAAGAAAACTTGGCTGACCAAAGTGATGTTTAATCAGTTGCAGTGAAGACGGAATTTCTTGTTGATAAATCGCGGCGATTTGACGACGATGTTCAATTTCACTGTTTTCATTTGATAAGCGTTGAATTAGTAGTTCTGCGGCGCTCGACGGCATCAGGTGTAGACCGCTTAAATCATCGCTCATGGGTGTCGCCAATAAATTCAAACTTTTTAGACAATAGTGTAAAATCCGCCCAAGGCCAATCGGATAGGTCATTCTAATTAAAGCTGTCCAAAACGGATACCAGCGGTTTTTAATAATTTGAGTTCGGTTAATCTTGGTTAGTTTTAGCTCATCTGGGTGATTAGTGTGTCGTCGATCAATCATCGCACCGCCAGCCACTACATCAATGGTTTTATCCTGACTGAATGACAACATAGTTAAATCACCGACTGCACCAGCTAGCTGACCATTTTCATAAATCGTACCAATGCTGTGGGCTAGGTCCTCAATAATCATAATGTTTTGCTGACTACAATAAGACACTAGAGCTGCTAGGTTAACCGGGTAGCCGAGTGTGTTTTGAATTATCACAGCTTTAAGATTTGGGTTTTGCTGATGAACCGTCTGTAATTCGGCAACCCCGAAATTAAGTTCATTATCAGCAATATCAATAAAAACCGGTAGATAGCCAGCATTTTTAATAGCTGAATAAACCACATAACAAGTAAACCCATTAATGCCAACTTGACTTCCCTTTGGTAACCCACTTTTTAATAGCGCCAGCTCAAGCGCCTCGCGGCCTTTATAAGTTAGTTCGACTGAACCGCCATATTTTTTAGATAACAACTCTTTTAATCGATCGTTGGCCGAGGCTTTCGCCCGAACGGTTAATGATCGCCATACATCTGACCAGTTGTAATTTGAACCAAGCGAGTTAAAAACCGCCATGGCTAATCTTGAATAGCCTTTTCGATTAAATCAGCAACCTCTTGTGGATGGTTAAAGAATGGGGCATGTCGAGCGTCGTTAATCACTTGTAATTTAGAACCGCTGATTTGACGTTGCATAGCTTCACCGTCGCTAATCGGCGTGATGGTATCTTGGCGACCCCAGATAATTGTGACTGGCAATTTAATTTTATTGAAATCTATCCGTTGATCGGCCGCCAGCATGTTACGCATTGTCAACCGCATGTTAGGTGAAGCTTCGTAATAATCACGAGCGCCAATTGTTTTATACACAACCTTACGCACACCAGGAATTTTACTAAACGGCTTACCGACTTTGGCCAAATATTTTAATGTTTTAAGTTTAGTGACTGACCGGAGCTGATTGTGGGCAATGCCGGCGCTATCAATTAAAATCAATCGGCCAATTTTATCTGGGTAAACATTTATAAAGGCTAGAGCAATGCGGCCGCCGTTAGAGTGGCCAATCACAACTGGATTCTGGATATCAGCTAATTGTTCGGATAGCCAATCAATATAGCCATTTATGTCCCAAACTTGATTACTCGATGCCGTTAGACCAGGCACTTTTAACAATATTGGCTCGATACCTCGTTCCTTTAGATTTTGAATTAGCGGTTCCCATTTTTCTAAGTTGTAAGTCCAACCGTGAATAATAAATACTTGCTTCATCTAGGCAGCCCCCAGTCTTGACGACGCTTTGTCCACACCGAACCGCGTCGAACTAATTGATCGGCTTGCTTTGGATCTGCCAATAATTGTTCAATCACGCCTTCGAGCCCCAGAGCGCCCTTAAACAAGATAACTTCACCGCCGTGTAGTTGGGCATTAAGATAATCAAGCACCTCTCCGGCGGTAATAAAACTTACCAATTTACCGGCCTCGAGTTTAGCTTGTAGCAAAGGATAGGTGAATTGGTGCGTACGACGACCGAGCAGAATTACTTTGTCAAATTGGTACTGCTCAATAACCAGTGCTAAACGTTTATGTTCGTCAGCTTCAATACTGCCCTGCTCTAAAATATCAGACATGACCAGCCACTTAGTCAAACTAAATGGATAGTCAGCTAATAAAGTTATGACGGCGGTGGCCGCCCCGAGACCATTATTGTATGTACTATCAATTAAAGTGGTATTCTTTTGGCCTTTATAAATATTATTTCGACCGGGTGGAATAATTAATTTTTGATAACTGGGATCAACTGTTATGCCTAGGTAACTGGTCAGCTCATTAACCATTTGAAGACTCAAGCCCGTATCTTTAGGATGTAAACCCGGTAATGTGATGGTCTGATTGTCGAGCGAAAATATAGTTTGATCGGTTTTAACTTGATAATTAGTGGTTTTAGTTGCACTAACTTGTTTTATGGTTGTCCCTGTGACCGCTCGTTTCAACTGATTAACAAGTTCCGTTTGATCACCATTGGCAATGATTAGCTTGGTAGCTTGAGCCACAAAATTACCAAACTCGTTGGCAATAGCGGCTTCATGGTTGGTGAACTGTCCACTCTTAACTTGATTGTCAAAATTCATACTGTGGGTGTTATAAACACTAATCCACATTACGACTTCCGGCTTCAGTAGCTTAGCCGTAAAAGCACCCTCGTTCGGTCGGTCACAATCGGCTTCAACCACGTATAATTTAACTTCGGGTAATTGACGCCAAATATGAAATGGTGCAACTACAAAATATTTTAACCACTCGATTCTCGAGGTGATATTTGATTCTAGACCTAGAATATGAAAGGGAATGCCAATAGCACTGTTGGCGTGGTGACTATAAACGGCTCGGTCGCCCAGTTGAGCTTCTGTGAGATGAAGTAAGCTTGTCTTACCACTAGACCCGGTTATAACAATAATCCGTGGTTGCCAACGTCGTAAAACAAATTTAGCCCAGAAAGCAAAATAAGTTGCGACTACAAAATAAAGCCGCTTTTTTACCGTATGAAGCATGAGCTTATTTTACAGCAATCTGATGTTTAGAGGTATCGCAAGAAAATGGTGGAGCATCCGCGGTATAACCTTGGATGCCCCATGCCGTTTCATGCTATCAAAGAATTACATGCAGTTAAAGCTTTTATTCTTGTCGCGTTAGACCGGTTATTGCCGATGGCCAAGGTTTGGTGGTATTTTTACCAAGCACTGGTCCGGTGCCAAAAATACCATTTATAACTTCTGTCAAAGTTTTAAACTTAGCCGGCTTCTGGACATTTATAGCATTATCACCAGGCGTTACAGTCAAGTCGGCCTTAAATGTAAAATCTGAGCCACCAGTGCCTTTGCTATAGGCATTAGCCGTTATTTTTGAACTATTGGATTGAGCATTAATATCAAAGCCGATGTTTAAGTTTTCTGTTATGCCGTCAGTTTTATTATTGGTTTCTAGGACAAATGGATATTCAGCGCCGCCGTTATAGTTAAGTGAAAGCGCAAACCAGTTATCGCTAACTTTGGCATCGGTTATCTTAAATTTTCGCACTAATTGAGTGCCTTTATCGACCCAAATATCGATAGTGTCATTATTCTTATAGCTGTCAATTGATTTCAATATTCCATCAATATTGACCACTTTGTCATAATCGCTACCGAGGAGTGTGCCAAGCTTTGTGGTCTTTAATTGAGCCTTAAAGGCCTTTACAAAATCCTTCAAATTATCTTTATTAACACTAGCTTGGTAATGGTATTGTTTACGACCATCAACGGTTTCCCAGCCAATTTTTTTAGTAATTTTCAAGGCCGCTTTGTCTTGTTTGTTGGTGAAGAGGTATTGATCAAAAGTAGTGCCAGCTGATCTAGAAATATCAATAAAATCTTGCCGAGTAAGTGAATTAAGTTTGCTAGTATTACCAGCCTGGTTCGTAGCTTGGTTAAGACTATCGGTTATAGTGTGATCAACAAATATCCATTGACTGTTGTATTTGTCCAACGTTGATCCGGCACCCAACAAACTCGATACTCCACTAACACCACCAAGTCTTATATAGGTATCGGGGAAAATCGACAGATCGTTTTTAATAGCAATTACGTCAACAGTGACCCGAACACCTTTTATGCCAAAATCAGTCGTGATAGTGGCGTTTTTATCATCGGACTTAACGTCAATATGACCGTCGGTTTTAACCGGACCAGTCAGACTAAAAGTACCCTTCACTTCACTGCTTTTTTTAGTTTTAAGTGTGTCTGAATAATCAAGCAATTTGCTATAACCTTTAGCACCGTTACTCAGAGCTTGGGTCCACAAATGATCGGGGTTGTTTGGTAAAACGTAACCAAAATACGCTACCGCCGAACCACCACCTAATAAAATCAAAACAACCACTAAAATACCTACCATTTTCATAGGGAACTTTTTCTTTGGTGACGCAGCTACAGCTGGCATTGGGGTTACTTCATTAACAAACGGCTGGGCTGATAAACCTGGACCTGGTTGATTGCCGCTAAGTGGTGGCGCTGGATTAGCGATTACGCCAGGTGCCTCTGGCGATATCGTATCATGGCTAGAACTGACCTCACCCGGCTTAAGTGTAGTGGTGGCTTTGATTATTTGTGGTTGAAATGAAGTTGTTGGTTCAGATGGTGAGACTGGTGATGCTGGGGTTGGATCAGGACTAGACGGTGAATTGTTGGCTGGTGTGCCCGCGTTAGTTGGCAGTTCGTTAGACGGCGACGCATCCGGCGGAGTTTGATTGTTTGACGGATCCATATTTTAGATAACCTTAATGAAGGCATTATACATAAGCAATTAATGCTTAACTAGTGTTTTATTCCAGGGCTCTGACGCGCTGCTGTAGTTCGTTTATGTCAATTGCGTTTTTTGGCAGATCGGTTGGGGTGGTGCGTAGGCCGTAACTGCCATAAAATTCATTCCTTAAGCCATTGACGTAACTGACCTTTGTAATCTGCTGTGTCCAAACATCAATCGTGAACTTAAAGCTAAGTGCAGGAGTATCGCGATAATCAGCTGGGTTGGTTTGCTTTAACTGAGTTAAACCAACTGAATCAGCATATTGTTTAAGCATGCCGATGTAAGCTTCGGCATTAACCGATACACTGAAGGTATAAGTCGGTCGGCCGTGGGCAATGGTGCGTGATACGGTGTTATAGTCGACTTTCATAACATTTTTATCTTTGATTAACTTTATCAATTGGCGACGATCGTCAATATTTAATCGCCCGAATGGTAAGACACCAAGTACTGATTGGTTATACAGTTGTCCGCTAGTGACTGACTTGTTGGGACTAACATCCTTACCCCAAATATTTAAAACCGAGGTAAAATCAGCTGGCTTACCTGAAGATGTTGGCTGACTAGTCTTAACGTAATCATATTTAACGAAGTCCGAAGTTGGGTTACCGGCTTCGCTAGTGACCACTCGAAACGGGTTGACGCCAGTTTGAGTAACTTCATTAGTGCCCTGAGCAATGGCTTTCGGTGATGTATTGACATAGAGTTTTTGATCAGTTTTTTGAGTATTCTGTGTTTCGATAGTTTCACGACTAAATGAACTAGTCTGAAGAGCATTATCAATGGCGTTCCAAAATACGCGTTTTGGTTCACTTTTTATAAAATGCCACCACGACCAAACACCAAGCAACAAAGCAATCAACGCCAAAGATACCAGCAATCGAATTAATATTGATAGTTCGTTAGTCTTTTTTTGTCCAAAAACTTTTACCATCTAATTATTGTAACAGCAACTCTGGTAAATCGAATGGCTTTGATCTAAAACATCCGATGATTAAGTTGCAAAAAAGTAAAAAGCATTGTAAATTATCTATTCATGACTTCAGACAACATCATAATGGATCGCCAAGCAACAGCGGTTGAACTAGCCCAAACCCAACAATCTCATGTTGCTAGTGAATTGCCGCCCGATAGTCGCCTGTCAACCCAACCAATTTTAGACCTTATGTTGGAACGGCAAGCCCAACATGAAAACCCGATTCCAGAAACAGAAAATTCTGGTTTGCTGTATTGGATGAAACGAGCTCGTTGTCGCGGTGTAGACCCAAGTGAGTTTTACCCGCCAGACAATTTAGGAGTTGAGGCCGCTAAAGCTATCTGTAATTTGTGCGTCGTTAAAGATGAATGTTTAGAATACGCGCTTGATCCTAAAACAAAACAGGAGCACGGCGTGTGGGGCGGCGCTTCAGAGCGTGAACGTCGACGTATACTTCGTCAGCGTCGCGCTGATAATACTGGTCAATCAACCTAATCTGATATAAAATCACTCTGTTTTGGGGATATAGCTCAGTTGGCTAGAGCGCTTGCATGGCATGCAAGAGGTCCGGGGTTCGAGTCCCCGTATCTCCACCAAGTTTTGGCTAGTATTATTGACATTTCATTCGTGTCTACAGAAATAGTCCACCGGACTATTCTGCCCGTATCTCCATGAACAAAAAGGACCGATTGAGTCGGTCTTTTTTGTTCATGCGTACCCACCCGGCGGCGGGTGTTTTTGTGTATGTTTGTAAGGTGTTTATTTCACACGCCGCGGAACGCACGATATACCATAAGCATAATCTTTTAGGATTATTTGTCAAGTATGTTTAATAGCTCTTGTTCGCTAATCTGTTTAGTGCCAATTTTACGAGCTTTAATCAACTTTGATTCACCAACGTTATCGCCAACCACTAAATAATCAGTGTCGTTGCCAACACTGGTTTGAAAAGTACCGCCCAATGACCGAATGCGTTCGGCAGCCATATCGCGGCCCATTGTACTGAGTGAGCCAGTTACCGCAAATTTAAGACCCGACAGTTTGCCGCTGGCTACTTTAGTGTCCTTTGGCCAGACGCCCAATTTCTTAAACTTGGCAAGCAACTCTTGATTATCGTCATCGGCAAACCAGGCAATAATTGACTCAGCTACAATCTCGCCAATTCCATCAACATCTTTTAACTCTTGATAGGCAGCGGTGCCAAGATTGTCTAGTCGCTTAAAATGATTCGCTAAATCAATAGCTGTTTGAGTACCAACATGCCGAATGCCTAAACCATAAATGAAACGTGGCAAGGGTGGGCGTTTTTTGACGTCAATCGCCTTTATTAGATTATCAGCCGACAAATCAGCGAACCGGTCTAATTTCATCACCTGTTCTTTAGTTAGCAAATATAAATCAGCCAGATCGTTAACCAATTTAGCGTCAACCAGGGCAACCACGTTTTTCTCACCTAAAGTGTCAATGTCCAGTGCGGCCTTGCTAGCAAAATGTTCGACGGCTTTTTTAAGTAAGAGTGGGCCAGTTGCGCCTTTGACCCGGTAAACGGCCTCGCCTTCCGGCCGTTCAAATTCCAGCTCCGGATACTGACGGCGAAGTTCCCTGACCATATTGAAACTGATTGCTGACTTGGGTCGAAGTTCGCTAAGTACCCGATCAACTTGAGGGATAATATCACCGGCCTTAAATATGACCACCGTATCGCCGACTCGTATGTCTTTTTTAGTAATTTCATCGGCGTTGTGCAGACTAGCGTGTTGTACTGTGCTACCCGCCACCACTACCGGGTCAACTACGGCCACTGGGGTTGCCGCGCCGGTACGACCAATGCTGATAACAATATCTTTAACTACTGATGTGGCTTCTTCGGCCGGGTATTTAAAAGCTACGGCCGCACGAGGTGTTTTACCAACGATGCCCATTCGCGCATATTGCATTCGGTCGTTAACTTTAATTACCAGCCCATCAGTATTAAATAGCAGCTGGTTGCGTTTCTCACTCCACTCGTCGACAAAACGCATAACGTCATCAATTGTGTCAAAAACCTCAGCTGGTTTTATCGGTGCAACGCCAATTTGTTCCAAAGCTTCAAGTGTCGACATAAAAGTCGGTGTTTGAGTCGGTGTCGCAGTTATTAAGTCGTAAGCCCTAAAATTTAATGGTCGTGCCGCGACCAACTTAGGATCTAATTGACGAATCGTACCAGCCGCTAAATTACGCGGATTGGCAAAAGCCGGTTGACCAGCAGCTTCACGTTTTTTATTTAAAGCTTCGAAATCTTTTTTACTCATCACAATTTCACCACGAACCTCAATCCGACCTTTCAAAAACGGCGATGCGGCTTTTGAGGAACGTAAATTCAGAGGCACGCTAGCAATGGTTTTAACATTGGCTGTTACGTCTTCACCAATTGTGCCGTCGCCACGCGTCACCGCTTGGACAAATTTACCGTCTTGATAAATCAATGCCGCCGCCAAACCATCAAATTTTAATTGGGCAAAAAATTCATGTTGATGCCCGGGCAAGAGTTTGTCCATACGTTTAATCCACGCCTCAACATCGTCTTTGGAAAAAACATCATTCAGACTTAGCATACGAGCTGAGTGCTCGACCTTACTAAAACCTTTTAGGACTGTGCCAACCACACGTTGGGTCGGTGAATCCGGAGTAATAAGTTCGGGGTAGTCAGCCTCGATCTTTTTTAGTTCACTTTTTAGACCGTCATAAACAGCGTCGCTGACACTAGTTTTGTCCTGGATGTAATACTCATAGTCATATTTGGCTAATAAGTCTTTGAGATCATTAGCCCGTGACGCAGCTTCATTTTTGGTCATGCCAACAATTCCCGGTACAACGCGTAAATGTATGAATGAATAATAAACACTGCGCTAATCGTCAATACAAAATAGACCCATTCAGCTGCGACGGTCAAATAAAGTACTAAGGGCACAATTATAACCGAACCAATCACTACCAAAACCAATGGCAAAAATAGCAGCTTGCGCATAATCGTCCAGCGGCGATAACGAACCAGGTCCCGCGCCGAACGCAACGCTTCTATAGGTTTAACATCTGGTAAAGTAACAATGTACAGTGCAAAAATCGATGAAGTAATCATGTAAATCGTTAGTAGTGCCAGCAAAAAAATCAAACAACTCCACAATGTTTTTTCCAAAAGACTGACCGCCACACCATTGGTAATAACCAGTCCAAAAAGCAAATTGGCACCTAATAACGGCAAGGTCTCCAGTCCAATGACTAACAATACTAAAATCATTGGTACCAGTGGGTAAAGCCCTTTGTAAAATGGATCACTAATTGAAACCTTAACGCCGGCTTGGGTCTGCCGAAGCGTCCAGATGACGGCTAAGCTAACAATCACTAAAAGTATCGTCAGGTAGGCCCCGCCAACATCACTTGATGGACCGCTGTTACTAATTAAAAAGTTTAGAAGTGTAAAGCCGCTGGTTAAATTAACCGGTAAGCTATGAGATAGGCTTGTAAGGGTTTCCTTAAAAGTTACCAGCCCACCACTGACACTAAAACCCTTAACTAGGGCTAAAGTTAAAATTATGTAAATTGCTAAAATGGCGCCAAAGACAAGCCAATAACGACCTAGGTTTACTAGACTGCGCCAAAATAGCTTCCAAGAAGCTGACAATCTAGGACCGGGGTGTTTAAGTCGTTTGCTTAAACGAAAAGATTTATACTCCGGTCTTTTGAGACGCCGGGAACTGCTGAGGGCATTTTTAGAAGCTTTAGTTTTGATTGGTTTTTTAACCGGTTTTTTAGATTTAGCAGTTTTTTTCTTAGGCATGGTTCATCCTTAGGCGTGTCGATCCATTTCCTGGAGCCGTTTAATTCGCTCATCAATTGGTGGATGGGTATCAAACAAACTGGTCAAGCTGTGTCCCTTTAACGGACTAGTAAAAAACAAATGGGCGGTTGAAGTATTTTGACGTTGCATGACACTGCCACGCTGTTTAATTTTTTCCAGTGCGCTGGCCAAGCCTTCTGGATAACGGGTTGTTAGTGCACCGGTGGCATCGGCTAAGTATTCACGACTCCTAGAAATTGCTAGTTGAATTAATGTAGCAATCAGCGGAGCGACAATCGCCGCGACTAGCCCAATAATAAAGAAAAGCTGATTATTATTGTTCTCCCGATCGTCACTTCTAAACCAGCTCATACGTAGCATAATATCAGCTAATAAACCGATTATGGCAACTAAGGCAAAAGCGATCATTGAGACTCGAATATCATAATTTTTAACGTGACCTAGTTCATGAGCAATAACACCCTGCAGTTCAGCATCATTCATAATCTCAAGTAAACCGCTGGTCACGCAGACCATTGACTTTTTGGGGTCGCGGCCAGTCGCAAAAGCATTTGGCGCCGGATCGTTAATAATAAATACTCGCGGCATTGGTAGACCATCAGTAATGGCTAGGTTTTCGACAGTGCGCCACAACCTTGGATTATCTTGTTTGGCAATTTCCTTAGCGCCATTAACGGCCAAGGCTAAACGGGCGCCCGCAAAGTAACTGATTGTGGCATAGATTAACCCAGCCAGAATTATAAAGGGCGTGATGGAGGGGTTGTTGCTATATAGCCCAAATAACCAGCTCATCGCCACCACTAAGGCGATAAATACGGCCATTATAATGATTGTTTTGCGTTTATTACCCGCAATTTGACTATACATGGAGCACCGAACTCTTAATTAGAATTTTACGTCTGCTGGTTTGTTGATAGTGGCGCTTTCGGCCTCGTCAACTTCAAAGAATTCACGCGGCTTAAAACCCAGCATGTTGGCAAAGATATTGGTTGGGAATACTTTGATCTTGGTGTTTAAGTCACGAGCTGAACCATTGTAGAAACGGCGTGAAGCTTGAATTTTGTCTTCGGTGTCGGTTAACTCGTCCTGCAAGGCCTGAAAGTTCTGATTAGCTTTTAAGTCTGGGTAGGCTTCGGCAACCGCAAACAGACTTTTAAGCGTTTGTTGGAACATGTTTTCGGCTTTGGCGGCTTCGGCTGGACCTTTAGCACTAATTGTGGCCGCTCGAGCATTGGTCACGTCTTCAAAAACCGATTTTTCATGAGCGGCATAACCTTTAACGGTATTAACCAAGTTTGGTATTAAGTCAGCACGGCGTTTTAGCTGTACGGTAATATCGCTCCAAGCTTCGTCAACCCGGACGTTGGCACGAACTAAACCGTTGTACATGGCGGCAATGATCAGCACAATGACGACGACAACTATAATTGCTATCCACATTTCAAGAAATCTCCCCTGTTAGATTTATATAAATATTATATCACTACCGCTTAAAATTTGCTGGGCATTTAGTAATAAAAAACCGACGCTCAGTCGGAAAATTGGTGGGTGATGAGGGATTCGAACCCCCGACCCCCTCGGTGTAAACGAGGTGCTCTAGCCAGCTGAGCTAATCACCCAATCTCAATGAGATTAACAGATAGCAGCTAATTTTAAAAGGCTATTGCTCAATTTCATGATTTATACCTAATATTAAAGACCTTAAGAAGTGTTAATTTTTAATCTGATTGCTCATAATTGTGTGATTTTTCTTATAGTCAAGCTACTTTCTTCCATTTAATATAGACTTGCCCAAAAGTAAATTTTGTGACAATGCAACACGTTGGTTTACACCATACGGGTCAAAGGAGGGGAGATTATGGGTACTGTTCGCAATGAATGGTTTGGGGTGGAGCCTAAGACGACAATTGTAATACCGGTATGGAATGAAGCCGACAATGTGTTGGAATTAGTCCGTCGAATTAAAAACGCTATTGCTCAGCGAGCTACTGAAGTCTTGTTTGTAGATGATAGTAAAAACGATCGAACCACAAAGATGATCTTATTAGCTAGGTTTGGTTATTCTTCGCCGAATTTTAGCGTAAGCGTCTATCACCGAACGGGTAAACAGCGATGGGGAGGTTTATCGGGAGCAGTGATTGACGGCATTAAAGAAGCTCGAAGTAATCAGGTTATTGTTATGGACGGTGATTTACAACATCCGCCCGAGTTAATCCCTAAGTTGATTAAGGCTGCCTCGTCTTTAGATATCGTAATTGCTTCACGTTATCTCAAAAACGGTAGTGCCCGTGGTCTCGATGGTAAAATTCGACATTTGGTATCACGCAGTTCCAACTGGCTAGCCAAAACTTTTTTCCCGATTAAGCTCCGCAAATTAAGTGATCCAATGACTGGTTATTTCTTAGTTAACCGCCGTTATCTCGATTTAAACAGGCTGCGGCCTAAAGGGTTCAAGATATTATTGGAAATTGTCACAACTCACCACCGTTTGTCGCAAGGCGAGGTACCATTAAAATTCGCTAAACGGATTGCTGGGAAAAGTCATGGTAATTTGAAACAGGGCAAACAATTCCTCAGTCAGTTATTGAATTTACGTTTTCGTAGGGACCAACAATATGATTGATCGAATTCCAAAGTTCATTTGGTTCAGTCTAATTGGTGGCGCAGTTTTTATCGTTGGTATGATATTACTGACAATTTTGGTCGAGTTACTTCATTGGTCGCCACTGGTTGCTAATGCTGTACAGTTATTGGTTACCTTTTGGCTTAATTTTGTTTTTAATCGCAAGATTACCTGGCGCGAACGTCTGGTTGATCAGTTGGTGGCAACCCGCTTTTTTGTATCGCGAGCTGTTACCACCGTTATTAACTACTTGACGTTTGCTTGGCTACTTCAGTTGCACCCATCAATTGTTTTCGCTGGCCACCGCTACAACTTTGCGATTCATTACTTAGTCGCAAACGCTATTGCACTGGTGTTTATAACTCTAATTAATTATGTCGTCAGCGATCGCTGGGTCTTTACCGAACCGGGGCAAAAACGTTTAAGCTTTGGTTTAATGGTGGTGGCTGGTTTTTTGGCAACAGCGGTATTTTATTTAGTTGCGATACCGACACTAACTTTATCAATTTTAATTACTTTGGCCGGTTTAGCTTTATTTGTCCAAGCAAGTATAGAGGTTTGGCGAATCACGTACGCTTATCGACGACCGGAAACGGTCGATCAATTACGTTTTCCAGCTGCCAATCAAGCACAAGAGCGCTTTGGTTTAATTGTGCCGGCTCGTCATGAAGCTGGCGTCCTAGCTAGCACCCTTCAACAACTGGCTCGTCAGACTCATCCAGCAGCCGATATCTTAGTTGTAATTTGTGACGATGACTACGACACACTAAGGGTGGCTTATGAAACTGCCGAAACCATACCCCGAATCCGAGTTTTGCAGTTTCCGCTTGAGCCATACACTAAACCAAGTAAACCACTACAACTTAATTACATATTTGATCAAATACCCAATGATTATTACAGCGTAATTGGAGTGATCGATGCTGAGGATACTGTACATCCAGAATTATTAATGCGGGTGGATGCAGCTTTCCAAGATTCAAGCATTGGGGTAGTTCAGGGGGGAGTTCAGCTCATGAATCACGATTCATCCTGGTATTCACTTCATAATGTACTGGAATATTACCGTTGGTTTAACAGCGTAATGCCTTTCCAGGCTGCCTATAATTTTATGCCACTGGGCGGTAATACGGTCTTCATACGCGAGGCATTGGTACGCCAAGCTGGTGGCTGGCCAGTGACTTTAACCGAAGACTGCGCGTTAGGGGTTCAATTAAGCGCCCGTTTCCAGGCTAAGACAGTGGTTTACTACGAACCCCAGCTAGCAACCCGTGAGGAAACTCCAGACAGTCTTAAAGGGCTGATTGCGCAACGGGTTCGCTGGAATCAAGGTTTTTTGCACGAATGGCGCCGTGGTGTCTGGCGTGATTTGCCATCTGTCAAACAGCGCTTATTGGCCAACTATATTTTGTTTGGGCCAGTCCTGTTGGCCGGTCTGAGTATTTTTATGCTTGTTTCATTAATAGCAATGCTTAGTCTAACTGCGCCAGTGGGTTTGGTTTTATTGATGTATTTGCCTCTTATTCCGACAACTCTCTTGGTGGTGGTCAATGCGGTTTTCCTGCACGACTTTGGTAAAGCCTATAATCGTAAAATTACACTTAGACAGTATGCTACGCTGTTTGCTACCCAAGTTTTATATCAAATAATGCTCAATGCCGCAGCTGTCTGGGCAGTTGAGCGTGAAATACGTGGCGATAGGTCTTGGTACAAAACTAAGCATGCCGGGCAACATCGATTGGAACCGATTATTGGCTCACCCGAAACGTTATATGCATCAGTTGATAGTTATAACCAAGATCTGACTGGATAAAGTTATGCAAGAACGTTTGTTGACATGGTTAAAGGCACATAGATTAGACGTTATTTTAGTCAGTCTGATAGTTTTAATCACTGGAATAATTAGTGCCGTTAATATGACCAATTATCCGCAGCGTTTTGATGATGAAGGTACCTATATTGCCCAAGCTTGGGCAATTGAGGAGCGTGGTACTTTGACTCATTACACTTACTGGTACGATCATCCGCCAGCTGGTTGGATTCAAATAGCCGGCTACGAAGCCATTACTAATGCTCAAAATCGCTACCATTCATCTATAACTGGCGGCCGTGAATTTATGCTAATTGCCCATCTGGCAACCATTATCTTATTATTTTTGCTAGCGCGTCGATTGGGTCTTGGCAGCTTAGCCGCTACCCTAGGTACTTTAGCTTATGGACTAAGCCCTCTGGTGGTCGATTTCAGTCGGTATGTCTTGCTTGATAATGTTGGATTGCCCTGGTTAATTGGGGCTTTTGTACTAGCTTTGAGCCCACGACGACAAATTAGCGCCGCTATTGGGGCGGCTATTTGTATGGCTATTGCCGTGCTAAGCAAAGAAACTTTTATTATTTTGTTGCCAGTTTTAGTTTATACAATGTGGACACATAATGATGCCCGTAACCGGCGTTATTTGTTAGCTGCTTTTGGGGTTGTGTTTTTTATGTTAACAGGCATGTATGTACTTTATGCGGCTTTGAAAAATGAATTTTTCCCGGGCCCTGGACATGTGTCACTGCTTGGCGCCTTTGCTTGGCAACTATCTGGTCGCCAAGGTAGTGGTAGTATATTTAATCCAATTAGTGGTGCCCACAACTTACTCACATATTGGCTAAGTTTTGACCATTGGCTACTACTTTCCGGGCTAATTAGCCTGCCTTTGACTTTATTTTTCCGTAAACTAAGGCCGATCACACTAGCTTTAATATTCGGATTTTTAATGTTGCTGCGTACCGGTTACCTGCCCTATCCATACATCATAGCTGTATTGCCCTTTGCTGCACTGACTCTGGCTGGTTTGTTGCACTACGCCATAATTTTGCCCCTTCAAGCCTATCGGGGATCGGCATTTTATCGTCATTGGGCTAGAGTTGCTAGCTTAGGTATGGCTTTGGGGGCCTTAATTTTTGTCTCACCAGTCTGGTATGCCAAACTACATGCCGCAACAACGATTAATCAAGACACGTACAATCGTCAGGCTATTGAGTGGATCGACAAACATATTAACCACCACGGCAAACGTTTAGTTATTGAATCGCCTATGTGGACCGATCTTGAAAACAAAGGCTTTAACAATCCGGATCCTATTTGGGTATATAAAACCGAAACTGACCCAGCCATAGTCAAACTGATTGGGAGCTGGAAAGGTGTTGATTACGTAATCCTTAACGGCCTTACAGTCAATGCCAGCGATTTTAATCAAGCTTTTCCAACTGTCAGCCAGGCTATAAAACATGCTAAAGTGGTCGCTCGATTTGGTGAAAATGCTCAAGAAATTTTAGTTTATCAGGTTAAGCATTAAAATCTAATCACCTGAGTCACAAGCGGTACCGTTGTGATTGCTGTCAAGGTGATATCGATCAGTACCAGTAACTTTTATACCGCTAGCGAAATGCTCACGAACCCCGTTACAAGTCAGTACACCGTTAGCACCACCTGCGTGTGCTGGCAGACACTCCTGTCCTTGAACACCATAGTCAACATAGCAGCCATTGGTACCAATTCCTTCGGCCTTAAGTTGAGCTTGGCTTGGGGCGGATTCCGGCTGAGTCGAATAATTATTAGCCATTGAACGACTATTCGGTGCTGAAGCCGCTTCACTTAGACTGATTTGTTTCTGCGAAGCTGGATCACGACCACTGCGCGGTGAGCCATCACTGCTATCAACTTGGCTTTTAAGTCGGTCTTTATAGTTGACACCTGTTGCTATGACTGTGGGTTGTGTAGCTATTGATGGAGTTACAATCAGCATAGCACCGATTATTAGCAAAGCACCGCAAATGGCAATTGGTTTTGACAAAGCTACTTTAACTGGTTCTAGAGAAAGAGCGATCATGTCAATGAACCATTACCCAACTAGCAATCGATGGAATATTATCAGAATCAGTAATTGTTAACATGTAGGGGCCTGGCGGTAGCAAGTTAGGATTCGCCGGCATAGTCACAGTAACCACACCATTCTGAACAGTAAACGGCAAGTCAACCAAACGCATATTAGAGTCCATTTGGTGAGTTACGGACATCGGTCGTGTTAATTGTGCCCATTTTACTGTCTTGTTTGGATCGCTGTAATTAAATGACAGTTGTTGATTATAGGTTGCTTGAGCCGGCACATTCGTATCACTTGGTCGAGCGGTTCGGAATAAATAACTTGGCGTATATATAGAAATGCGCAGCTCAAAGCTACCGTCACCAGGATTTGAACCAAATACTGCTACCCGACCATCAGGCAGTAGCAAGGAAGTACTGTGATAGTTGCGGCCAATTGGATCGGCTGGAATTGACCTCATAGTGTTAGCTGCTGGATCATAAAGCGCGGCTGTTAGAACATTGGTAGAATTATCGCGGTTAAGTTTGCTGCCATTTGAGATTAAGACTGTGCGATCCGGTAAAATCGTGGTGTTAACATACATTTTGCCGTCACCTGGCAGGTCTGGACCCGGTTGATATGCTGGGTTAGCTTGTTTTAGATCAATAATGTCAGTCAGATTAATAGCAGGGTTAGTAGTTGTTACATTACCACCACCAGTTATCAAGACTTTTTGGTTTTGAGCTGGAGGCAACAGCACAGAGCCGGACTGATCACGCATATCTTTTTGGCGTAGACCTAACACATCGGTGATTGAACCAGTACTTGGATTGTAAAGACTAGCGCCCGATCCAGGTAAGCCATTACCAAAGACATGTCCGCCAGAGTAGAACAAACGGCCATCTTGCAAGAGGATCATGCTCGGATAAAGACCCCAGAACTTCCATGTTTGCGGTATTGGAACTTGAGCCGTCGGCAACCACTGATTAGTTGTTGAACTAAAGTACTCAGTATTAACCGCACCACTGGTATCTTCTTTTAGGCCGCCAGCCATCCAAACATCGCCATTACCTAATTCAGTGAGAGTTGGGTACCAGTGGCCTTCATTAGCAAGATTGATTGGGGTAAAAGTATTGGTATCTGGGTCAAAAATCCAGGAATCTTTTAAGCCACCATAGTCCCCACCACCCGGTTTGCTAGGATAAGACTTAGTGCCGCCTTGAATCAACACACGACCGTCTGGCAGTGTGACATGGCCAGAGCAAAACATATCTTTTGGTACATTCAAAGTGTTAAAGGTACCACTAACCGGATCCCAAACACTGGCCTTAAAACTGCCGCTTTGGAAGTTTGATAAGTCATTACCCGAACCGGCGACCAGTAGAACTTTACCGTTTTTTAATAGTGTGGCGTGCATCGCTCGGATCGGCATCTGATAATTCAATACTGTCCATTGACCGTCAGTCGAGGGATCGCCGTTGGGTGGAGGAGGCGTGACATCACCAAATTTACTTGTTGAATAGTCATCAGTAACTAAAGTGCCGTTACCAGCAATTGAAACCCCCCAAGCAATTGCATCTATACCAGCTGGTATGGTTGGTGTTTTGACTTGAGCCTGAGTCCAGCCAGCAGCTGCTGGCAAGGTTTGAACATCGGTCCAATATCCCCAACCAGACGATGTGTGAGCAAAGATAGTTACACTGTTAGCGTTAGTCGTTGATTCATACCAGACCGATAGATTGTAAACCGTACCGGGTTGTACGGCCGGCGACGCCGCTTGAGTGGGAATTAATTTATAGTCGCCTTGCGTTCGGCCGCTTAAGGTTAAACTATAAGCTTGATTGCCACCATGTGCCGCATTGGTTATGATGCCGTTGACAGTCGCATCACCCCAGCCAGCCAACATCCAACCAGTTGGCGGATTGCTGCCGTTTTCTAAACCACCATTAGTAGTTAACTCAGAAGGTGGTGGTGTGGTGGTGCCGGTTTGTGAAAAGCTATAATCATCAGTTATTAGTGTGCCATTACCAGATAGTGAGATACCAAAAGCGATTTGGTCAGTTCCAGACGGCACAACCGGTGTAGTGCCCTGGCCCTGTGACCAAACGGCAACAGCCGGCAGAGTGGTTAGATCTGTCCAATAAGTCCAGCCTGCTCCCGAGTGACGAAACACCGTTAGTGAATTTTGAGCCGCAGTTGATTTGTACCAAGCCGAAAGTTTATAAGTATTGCCAGGTGTGACGGTCGGAGCACAAGTAGTATTTTCGGCCATCATCAACTTGCGGTCACCACTCGAGTAATTGTTAATAGTTACTGATTGGGCTTTGGTGCCAGAATGTGCATCGTTAGTGATTGCCCAAGTTACGTTATGCTGACCCCAACCAGCTTGATTAAAACAATTTGGCACATTATTGGTAACTTGTTCAAGATCGGGATTAACTAAATTTGTTGGTGCAGCAAAAGCAATATTTACCTTAGCAAACGGCAATATAACACCACTTATGATTAAGATTGCAGCCAAGCTGTTAACAATCTTATTAGCTAAACCTTTAAGAGGTGTCCAAAAACGTTGATTTAGTGAATTGTTGAATTGACTTATTATCAATATTGTATCCTTATATGTCTAGCAAGACGGCTTAATTTGTTAAATCCAACAGCATCAAATAATGCTGTCTTGGTTGCTTCCCTTTAATTGATTAAGTCCCTCAGTCGGCCGTTTTATGGCTTAATGAAGCAGGCATTTACTATGTGCTAAACTTGCTTGCTAATCTGTTAAAAATATTACACTTAACTTGAACGAAGGTATTTATTATGTTAGAAGCTGTCCTGTACTATGTTGTGGAGTCACGTTATAGTGAAGGGCAAGTTCAAAATTTATATGTTATCGACCTACACCAACTTTTTAGCCACCAGTGCTGGAGCATCCTCCGGTTTTATTGGTCTGTTTTTTGTAGCCTTATCTTTTGCCCGTGAAGAACTATCCAACGGTTTAGTACGTGAAAGACGAATAATTTTATCAGGTGGCTCTTTTTTGGCGCTGTTTAATATTTTTATAGTTTCGTTGTTTAGTTTAACCGGGCAGACAAAATTATTTTCTATGGCTTGTGTCATTATGTCATTTGTAGCACTGTCGATTACGTATGCATTGCTGTCTCGGGCAATTCGAGCCGGCGCCTTCTCGCCTTCAAGCGTTACGCGTAAGCAGTCACGAACTTTTGCAACCGTTGCGATATCCTTATATTCGGCTCAGCTAGTTTGTGGCATATCACTGTGGCGAAACCTGCATGCTTCATGGCCAATCGAGTTTATGGTTTTTGTTATTGTTGGACTTTTTACCAGCGCTCTCATGAGAATCTGGATGGTTATGTGGATACCGCCCGAAAAACATTAAATTATGCTTAGAATTATAATATAATAAACATATGGTCAAACTTGAAGCAGAGATACCAAATGAAGCCGCCGCTGAAGTGTTTGCTTTAGTGTCAGCTGGCGCGCATTCTGGTGAAATTGATTGGCATAACGCCTCAGAGAATGTTCATTCTAGAGTGTTTGATGCGGTGCTTGGGGTTAGCGGCAGTATTCTTCAGTCGCCTGATGCCGCCAAAATTATGAATTCAAAGCCTTTTCCAGAACCACCAACTGAGTTACTGGCCCATCGCAACGACTAACTGTTATGAATCCTCCTGAAAAAGAGACTGGATTTGAAGATCTGCGTAAAACCATTGTAGACCTGCATAAACTACTCGAAAGTCATGAATTGCCTCACGCTTTTGGCGGAGCGATTGCCTTAGCTTTTTATACCGAACCACGGGCCACAGCCGATATTGACATAAACGTTTTTCGACCAAAAGCTCAAGGTCCAGAAGTTTTACATATATTGAACAGTCAGATGTCGGCCGAGGAAGCCAAAATCCATGAAGAACATATCGAAAAATTTTATGGTGCGTCCGTTCCATATAAAGGTGCCGAGGTAGATTTGTTTTTCTCATTCACCGAGCTTCATGATCAAGCTGCCGAACGCATCCGAAATGTAGAATATAGAGATGTTAGTATTCCTATCATTTCACCCGAGGACTTAATCATATTTAAAGTTATGTATAGCAGTAATCCTGATAGATTAGACCGTGACTGGCCCGATATCGCCGGTATGTTAATAAACCAATCGGGTAATCTAGACAGTGAATACATCCAGACTTGGCTGCATACTCTTTTACCAGATGACGATCCCAGGTTTAATCGACTCAGAAACCTGGGTTTACCAGAACGCGGCGCAACAAATACCTAGATTAATTAAAACAGCACCGCCTGAAGTGACGATGCTGCTTACCAGCCGAAATAACCGACTTATTCTCCGATAGTACCCGTCTTAACTTTCCCAGCTCGCTTGTAATTGGCAAAAATTACTCCCTTTGGTGTAACTGAACTCTCTACTAACTTAAATGCTGCCGGGATCGGGCCTTCCTCAAACAACTTTTTCCCTTGACCGAGCGTCAACGGATGAGTGATGAGCCACATTTCGTCCACTAAATCATTTTTAAGTAGTAGCTGTATGAGCTTACCGCTACCCCAAACTTGAATATCAGAACCTTTTGAATTTTTGAGCTTTTTGATATCTGCCAGGCTCTTGAGAAACACTGAGTTTTTCCAATCTGACTTTTTCAAGGTCTTACTTACGGCGTATTTTGTGACATCATTGATACCTGGCCAAAACTCTGAATGTTCAGGCCAGTAGCCAGCAAAAATCTCAAATGTTTTTCTGCCCAAAAGAAGATCTGCAGGTTTCATCAGTTTTCCCATGGCCTTACCAGACGTTTCGTCAAGATAAGGTGCCTGCCAACCACCATATTTAAATCCATCGGATGGATCTTCCTCGGGCCCACCAGGCGCTTGCATAACCCCATCTAATGTAATAAATGATAAAACAGTTATTTTTCTCATATTTCTATAATAACAAAACACCCGTGGAACAGTGTGTTAAAAATCATACATTGGTGCATTATTCTAATGGAATTATAACAACGAAAGTCATGCGGTGCTATAATTATGCCAATATGTCGAGGATGTTATGTCATGGAAGATCTGCTAAAGAAAATATCGCAATACCAGCTGTTTAACTTCCTGTTATCAGGTGCGCTGCTTGCTGTTTTGCTGAAACAAACCACTTCTATCAACTTGATCTATGAAAATACTATCGCCGAGTTTTTCGCATTTTATTTTATTGGGCTTGTCATTAGTCGAGTTGGGTCGTTGATAGTCGAACCTTGGTTAAAAAAACTAAAAATAGTAACTTTTACACCTTATTCCGAATATCTTGTTGCAGCAAAATCAGATAAAAGAATAGACATTCTATCTCAAGAAAACAACACGTATCGTACACTAATCGCCACATTCTTAGTTTTTGCAGCGATATATATTGTTACTAAATATGCAGGCAGCTTTATCCGACAACATCACACATTGATTGTCTACATATTTATGGGCACAATGCTTGTGCTCTTTACACTAGCCTACCATAAGCAAACTAACTATATTGCTAAACGTATTAAAAATACCCAGACTAAGTAGTCGTTTAGGTACTCAATCTATTCTTCTGGCAGTATTGGGTACGGAGTAATGCTCGAGTAATCGTCACGTGACTCAGAATTGAAGTGGTGCCAAAGACCGATACCATTAGTTACACCTAGTCTCTCCTGTGAGCAACCTCGTCGTATCAGGGCGTTGGTAACTTTGGGTGATGGGTGTTTCTTCGACGCTCTAGCAGCATGGATAAAAACTGTATGATTGTCACCATGGCTAGCACCCGGCTCTCCAAAGATACGATTTAGAATGGATTTGCCAAGGTTACGGTGGCTTCCATGGTGTGGTGCTTGGAAAAATTGAATAGGCGCACTCGAGAAGTTGCCGTAGATTGATTCATATTCATCAGCTGCATATTCAAGCGCTTCTATACCAGCGTCACCAGTAAACATATGACGCCTACCATCTACCTCTAGAAGTGTAATTACTGAGCTACTGTTGCGCGGGCTGGTTATTCCGCTATCATCAAGGGTTTCGTCTGGCATCTGGCCCAGTGCCTTACCGGCCAAATCTTTAATTGCTGTTGATGCCTGAACCAAGCCGCTGCGAATGGCAAACATAGCTTTTGCTGCCGGGTCAAGTTGATCGTTGAGCAGACTTCTGTAGTAATCCTCATCTGGGCCAAGGACTCTAAGCCGTCCGTTAAAACGATATACTTTTACAAACGGATCTGAGATAGTCGTTCCGGCGTCCACCGCGTATCCAAGCAACAAGTCCAGGTTATCAAGATTAGTAAAACCATTCAGATTGTCGCGATAAAGCTGTGGCTGGTGAATCAACAACTCATCAACTGGAAATTGCTGGATGATAGTAAGCAGACCGTTCAAGTGGTCATTATCCGGGTGAGTGGAAATCATCAGATCGATTTTGCTAGCACCGTACCTTTTCGTAATAAAGTTAACCACATCGTCACCAACATCAGAAAAACCGCCATCGATTACTACTACCTTCTGGCCTGCATCGCTATCTTCTTTGAATCGCAAAGCTATCGCGTCATAGCTGCTAGTGCTGTCAGGGTCGCTATCATTACCAGAGATAAAATCTATGTCAATCATTGATTAACCCTTCACATTACGCGGATCATGTCCATAGCTATTGCGTGAGCCAATTTCGCCATTCTTGTTATGTATTAGCTGTTCGACATGGCGATTTCTAGCCATCTCGCGGCCAATGGCTTGGGCTTCCTGTTTTGTTTCGTAAATCTTGCTTGGCCTTGAAGCGCCCTCTGTTATATTGCGCCAGTTGGCCGCCTGTTGGTTGTATGTTGTATGAATATTTGGTTTATGTGCCATTGTAAGCCCTCCTTGTTGGACCTTATCTTGATTGTCATTATTAGACCGAATTCTAAAACACAGTATTTATTTTGGAGCCTCCCCCTCAGTGCCTATCACTGCGGTAAGTTGCCACCTCTTACCTAATTCCAACATACTCTTGTGGCGGACGTTTGCATATTGTAGAATTGTCCACATATAGCGTAATGCTTATGCTTATAGACGCTATACTTAGCGTTTGTGATTGTTAAGATTTGTCTTCAACTTTGTCAAAAATTATGTGAGCCTCTTTTTTAGAGACTTCGCCCGAAAACAGATTGAAACTGACTGGCCAATCAATAAACAAAAAGCCTTGATCAAAATAGCTAATTTTACAATAAACTGCAGTGGCAACAGTTGCCCATAAGAAGAATAACAGGTATAATTTGCACGTTCTGCGGGTGTAGCTCAGTTGTTTAGAGCGCTTCCTTGCCAAGGAAGAGGCCAGGGGTTAGAGTCCCCTCACCCGCACCAAGTGGCTCTTTAGCTCAGTTGGTAGAGCAGAGGCTTGAAGAGCCTTGTGTCCCCAGTTCGAGTCTGGGAGGAGCCACCAATAAATGTTTCAGCCTTTGGGCTGGAGCATTTTTATTATGTGTCCCGGACGAGAACTGGATTACTGCGAAGCAGTCAGTTCGGTGAAGCGAGGTCACGCGCAAATGCTTGCATTGAGCATGACCGAACGGAAAAGGACGAAGTCCGCTGTCTGGGAGGAGCCACCAGCAAGAATCTCAGTTATTACTGGGATTCTTTCTTTTTAAATCGACCGGCATCACGAGTTTCAAGCTTAGCTATTGCATCAAGTAATGGCTTATCCAGCTCAATGCCTTGGCTATTAGCTAAACAAATGACAGTGTAAATAACATCAGCTAGCTCATCGGCCAAATCTTCGTGCTCTTCAGTTGATTTCTTGGGTTTGTCGCCAAACTGGTGATTAAGAATGCGGGCAACCTCACCAACTTCTTCGCTTAAGCGGGCCAAAATACTAAGCGGACTCCAGTACGGTTTCTCATATTGCTGTAGCTCATTATCAATTCGCTGTTGATAGGTTTTTAGAGACATTACTTGGATTCTTTTGACAAAAACTCTTTAACGCTCGAAATGGTATCCATGAATTGGGCAGGGAAGATAATCGTGCTGTTTTTCTCTGCCGAGATCTCAGCCAAAACTTGCAAGTTACGTAGCTGCAAAGCAATCGGGTGGGCATTAATGATATCCGCTGCATCGCCCAAAGATTTGGCCGATAATTTCTCGCCTTCGGCGGCAATAATTTTGGCGCGCTTTTCCCTCTCGGCCTCGGCCTCTTTGGCCATCGCCCGCTGCATGGTGTCTGGCAATTGAATATCTTTGAGCTCAACATTACTGACATAAATGCCCCACTTTTCAGTGGCTTTGTCCAGAATGCCTTTGACAGCTTCGTTCAATGCAACTGTCTCACTCAAGACATGATCCAGGCTTGTCTGGCCAACTACATTCCTGACAGTAGTTTGCGCAATTTGATAAGTAGCCGACACCACGTTTTCGATTTCAACTATCGACTTAATTGGATCAGCAACCTGATAGTAAGCCACGGCGGCAACATCAATTGATACATTATCTCTGGTTATAATTTTTTGAGTTTCAATCGGCAAGGTAACAGTTCGAAGTGAAACTTTACGCATTTGGTCGACAATTGGAATAATTAAACGTAGCCCGGGCTGTTTAACACCACTTTGAACTTTACCAAGGCGGAAAACCACACCGCGCTCGTACTGATTGATTAACCGAATACCATTAAGAATAATGATAATGCCAATGATTATCAGTACCACAATAAAAGCCGACATCACACCTCCTGCTTACAGCTTTATTGTAGAAACTGTTGCAACACATAGCAAATAAATAATCATGAGATTTGAGTTTTAAGCATAAAAAACGTACCATAACAGGGATGCGCGAGTGGTGGAATGGTAGACACGCTTGTCTGAGGGGCAAGTGCCGCAAGGCGTGGAGGTTCAAGTCCTCTCTCGCGCACCAAACAATTCAGATATCCTGGGATATTTGAGTTGTTTGCATATGACAGGTCTTGAACCTTGGTCGAAAATGTCCTGTGGACATTTGAGTTTTCCTTGCTTGGCCGAGTGAGAAACGCATTTCGAACGAGCAATTAGAGTACAAGTCCTCTCTCGCGCACCAGTGAAAACGAATCTGTAAAACTAACTCATTCACCTAAAGTCTGTGATACAGCTTACAGACAAAACCAGCAATCAGCTTATAGTTGATAAGTTCAGGAGGTGCAGTAATCATATATGGTTGAATCAGTACCGAACAGGGTTAGACGAGCCATTGGTGGTTTCCAGAGAACTGTACTTAACCAAGGTTACATTGATTATTTAACAGATCGCGAAAAAGAGGAAAAAGAATATATTGACGGTCGCTTAGCCGAAATGGCCGGCCGGCTGGCGCTTAAACGCGAACGCCAGCCAAGTGAACGGTCCGACGAAGAATTCATTTTGGCCGAGGAGCTGTTTGATTTAGAGCGTGGACGAATTAAATTAGACCAGCCTGAAGCGGTTTCCTCGGTAACTGAGGAGTTGCCAAAATAGCATTTATATAATTTTGTCATTGAATCGCCATTAAAAAAGTGTATATTGAGTAATCAACTGAGGAAATTATGGCACTTGCAAATGAATCAAAGACAGAATCGAGATTGACTGACGGCTTTATGGTAGCCCATACGCCGGTATTACATCGCGGCGATAAAGTTAATTCTACGATTCTAATTACAGCCGGCCTAATCGAAAGAGTAACTCTTCGGACACTCACTGGTATTGAGGATTATCCATCTTATGAATCTGCGAACTCAGCCCTAGCTAACTGGGTTGGCCGATTTGCTACCGACGAACTATTGGATAACGAATTTAGGGCGTCCGGTTGGGATGCAAAGCGATACGATTCAATAGCTGATCTAGATAAGCTTGATCCGCGTCGACAATTGCCGTTTCTAATTCGTGGCCAAGAAGAGTTGGGTCGTTTAGTGATTTGTTCTGAGATAAATGACCCAGAAATGTTTGAAGTCGAAACTGAATTTACACCACGGGCGATTGATTTCTTAGAAGAAATCGGCGTTTTAGGGTAGAATAATCGTCGAGTCAGCTGAAGCGCTTTGGTGAGTTAGCTGTTTATTAGTAGAATAAGACGACGGCGCGATGGCCGAGGAGTTAGGCAAGGGTCTGCAAAACCCTGTACACGAGTGCGAATCTCGTTCGCGCCTCCATAGTAGTAATGAGACAAACTAGTTACCCCAAGAAGTAAACTTCTCGTGGACCCCGAGTACGGTTTTTCTCATCGCTCGTCAGCCAAGCTGAGTTTGCGAGCAAACCAAGCTCGCTGCTCTTTTCCCTTTAAGATATAATGCGGTTGACCACTCGGGCGAGTGGCGGAATTGGTATACGCGACGGACTTAAAATCCGTTGGCTGAATAAGCCTTGTGGGTTCAAGTCCCACCTCGCCCACCATTTTTATTAGCTGGTAGGCAAATGATTTAGTAAGTGATCAAGTGCGTAACTTTGACGAAGAAGCGGCTTGATATCATCGATTGAGACATTGACTTTAACACCTGGGTTGAGTGTGCCGTAGGGGTCAAAAATTTCCTTGAGCTTTCGAAACATTTCATAACGCTCATTACCATAAAGCTTCTTTAGGTAAGGGCCGCGCAAACGACCGTCGCCATGTTCGCCAGTCGTACTACCACCCAAATCAATCACCAAACTGTAATATTCATCAAGCAATTTAAACATTTTTTGACGATCACCAATCTGTGACAAATTCAGGAAGGGCTGGAAGTGCAAATTACCATCGCCGGCGTGTCCCCAAACAGCGGTATCAAGCGAGTATTTGCTAAATAACTCGTAGACTTTATCCAAATATTGTTTGAACTTGTCAATTGGGACTATTCCATCTTCTATAATTGGCAAAGGCTTGGCGCCATTGTTGGCTTGATTGACTAACAAAGCCGCCGAATGACGAATTTTCCAAAGAGTTTCTTGTTGCTGTTCTTCAGTTTCAATTTGATAAGTAATCTGGTTTTTCTTAAGTAGTTTTTCAACCTTTTTAGTCATCTTTTTTTGAATACGATCAGACGAGTTATCGAATTCCACCAATAATATGAGTTTAGGAAATGGTTGTTTGACGATACCCTTTAGCAAGTTTGGATTGGTCTCATGAATAAAGTTAAGTAAATTAACATCAACGGCTTCCATAGCGCTTGGCCGTTCAGCAAATTTACGCAGTTCAATCATAACTTCTTCAGCCAACTGCAAGTCATCAAAGAAGATTCCAATTAAGGTGCTGGATGGGTTATAAAGCTCGGTCTTTAAGGTAATTTCACTTACTACTCCGAGCGTACCTTGCGAGCCGACAAACAGTGGCGTCAAATCAAAACTACCATCTTTTCGTTTAACTTTATCAAGAGCGTAGCCGGCCGAGTTTTTGGTAATCGGCAGGTTCATCATGACCAAATGTTCGTGATTTTCTTCAATCAATTTATCAAGACTACGATAGACTTCGCCTTCAAAGGTTGATAAACCGAGCTTCTTATTAAGTTCGCGCTTACTTAACCGACCGGTGGTAATAACTTCACCATTAGCCAAAACAACCCGCAAAGTCTTAACGAAATCACGGGTAGACCCATACTTGATTGACCGCTCGCCGCCGGCGTTATTGCCAACCGCCCCACCGACTGTACTAAATTCCAGTGAGGCTGGATATGGCGGCAAAAAACGTCCATGCGTGTGAAGAGTCTGTTGTAACTTACCATAGTTAATACCCGGCTCAACGACCACGGTGCCGACCTTGCCATCGAGTTCGATAATCCGATTCATATGAGCCGGAAAAACCATGATGATACCACTGCCGAGCGCCGCGCCACTTTGATCGGTACCAAGCCCACGAGCCGTTATTGGCATAACCCGACCGCGTTCAGCTAACTGCCATGAGAAACGGGTAACTTTACGAATATCATTTTCGTTTCGTGGATAAACAATAATCGAAGGCGTGACAGTTAACACGCTGCCGTCCGTCGAGAAATAAGCCCGCGCTTCCGTGCTGGTAATAACTTCTCCGGCCATGTGTTCTTGTAAATAATGTGCGACTTTGTTCATAAATCTGTCTGACTCCCAAGTGCTTAACCTTAAAGCATTAGCGAGGCTATGAACAATATGATAACACAGCTAGCTCATCGAAGTTGGTTAGGAGTTGCTTTTAGGTGGCTTATAGCGTTAAGATTGAAAAGCTTTTAGCTTATGCGGATATGGCGGAACTATACCCCACAAAGCAAGCTTTGTGGGGACCCCGATTGGTAGACGCGCTAGTCCTACACCCCACAAAATGTTAAATTTTGTGGGGGCCCCGATCTTTAATTGAATTGATGCCGCAGTGGTGAAATTGGTATACACGCTAGCTTCAGGAGTTAGTGAGCGCAAGCTCGTGGAGGTTCAAGTCCTCTCTGCGGCACCATTTCGATTAAGGAAATGTGGTCTCCATTAAAGCCTTTAGACTTTAATGGAGATAAAGCAAAGGAGCTAGTGAGCGCAAGCTCGTGGAGGTTCAAGTCCTCTTATCCGCACCATAAAGGTAGTTTATTAGTTTGCTACTTTGGCCTGACGAATCATCCAGTTATTAACATTTGAAAATCGATCGGCTTCAGTATTAACAGTTGTCGGGTCAAAGCCAAAAATTGGTTTTCGGCTTATGTATAAAAAGCGTGGTTGATAAAGCACAATCGCCGGGACATCATCACGCCAAGCTTGCAAAAACGGCTTATATTTAATTCTTCTAATCGTTGGGTCAGTACGACTGCGTCCAGCTTCTAGCGCCCTATCAGCCGTAAGTGATTTATACTCCGATAAATTAAGTCGATTGGTCGAATGTGGATCAGCTTGTGAACTATGCCAATAAACGAACACGTCGGGATCCGGACCAATCGAAATACCATAAAGTAGGGCGTCGTATTCATGACGCGCCACTGCACCTTGCAAATCAACTGCTGGTTCTAATTCAACTTCGGTAGTAACTCCTTCTCCTTGCCATTCAGTTTGTATTTTTTGAGTTAAATAAGTATATTCACTGGAGTTTCGAGCTAATAAGTGGACAATAAGCGGCTGACCGCCTTTCATGCGCATACCCTGTTTGTTTCTAACCCAACCCGCATCGTTGAGTAGTTTGTCACTTGAAGCAAGGTTATATTTATATTCCTTAAGTGAAGGATCGTAGCCAGTTTGGCCTTTTAATAAAGGTTCGTCGGCAATCACTACGGGAAAAGTCAGATTATTAATAATATCGGCTTGTTTTGTGGCTTGAGCTAAAGCCCGACGCACCCGAAAATCCTTAAGGTTGGGTGCGGTGGTCTTCAGAAAAACTACTACTTCACCACTAATCGGAATGTTGTAATTTTGTATATTTTTTTGTTTTGCCAAATTATCCGGGATATTATCAAGCCCCACCATAGCGTCAAGTTCGTTATGGTTATAGCTGTCAATCATGTGCTTTTCATCACGGAATGAATGAATCGTAAGGAAATCAATATTGGGCCGACCACCATAATATTGGTCGAAGGCTTTGAGACCAATTTTTTCTTCGCGAGTTTCGGGAGTATCGCCGCTAACCTCAATCTTTTCCAGTTTAAACGGGCCTGAACCGATAGCGTTCGTTGAGTTAAAGCGAACTGAACGTAGTTGGGTCGGTGGGACACTAGATAGTAAATGTTTCGGCACAATACCATTAGTTAACGAATACGGGAAAGAGCCCAGGGCATTTGGTAAGGTGAAAACAACCGTGTACTTGTCTTTTGCGACGACCTTTATTCCCTGCCAGCTGTTAAATAATGACGATTTGGCATCCGGATTTTGGATAGTTTTGTAAGTAAAGACCACGTCATCAGCTGTCAGTGGCTGACCGTCATGCCAAAACAAATTATGGCGAAGTTGTATCGTAAAAGTGACGGCCCGGTCATCACTATGCCACTTGTCGGCTAAGTCACCGGTTAACTGATTGTTTTGATTAGTCTTAAGCAGACCCGAAAAAACTAGCCGAGAAACACTACTATCAACAAGACCATTAGCATAAAGCGGGTTGGCGTTAGTAAATGATCCCAAAATACCTTCGTTAAACGTGCCGCCAGCGACCGGCTGAAGCGTTTGGTAATAATTGCCCAGTACTATATTTTGAATAATTAAACTAGCGATTAAGACCACCATTAGGATTAACCAACCGGCAATAAAACGACGAACTTCCGTCAAACGGTTGACGCGACGGAAAAGATGTCTTTCCAAGTTTTCTTCTGCCTGAAGACCCATGTCTTCAACTTGGCGCCGACTCTGGCGAATTCGTCGTCGCCAACGCAACTTGGTAGTTCGATCAATCATGTATGGTACCTGTTTAAGCTACGATACCGAGAATCAGTGATGCAGCAAAAACAAAAACAGCTACAATTGTTATTTGATGGAGAGTTTTGTCTGAGCCGCGACGCACGGTGTTAACTTCTCCACCGCCACCCAAACCAGCGCCCAAGCTAGCCCCTCGAGTTTGAATCATAATCAAAACCGTTAGGATAAACATTGAGATAATGGTCACGTAGTTATAGATACTCACTTTTAGGTCTCCTCCAAAATAGTAGTCACTAGATAGTTTACCAAGCCAATGACCATACCAGCAAGCATTGCCGCGCCAAAATTGGTAACTTGTAGCCGTGGATAAAGTTTGCTGGCCAGGATTACCATCAACCCATTAATTACAATCATGAATAAGCCAAGGCTGAATAACACTGCCGGTAAAGATAAAATTACGACGATTGGTTTAATGACGATGTTAATCAAGGCTAATACTAATCCGGAAATGATAATAACGCCCAGACTGCTGTTGTAAGATACCCGATCACCACCCAATAAACGGGCGGCTATCCACAAGCCTAAGCCACAGACAAACCAACGCACTAAAAATCTGGTAAATGGTTTATTCATCTTTTACTTTATTGTAAGCTGGGACAGCTCACGAGGCAAGGTAGACATAAGCTTTATGCCGGTTTGGGTAATTAGTACGTCATCCTCAATCCGGACACCAATTTCTTCACTCGGTATGTATATACCTGGCTCGACCGTAATGACCATGTTGGGTTTTATAATCTGATCCGGCTCTGTTACATCATGAACATCAAGCCCCAGGGAGTGCGAGGTGGCATGTGGGTAATATTGGCGTACGGTTTTATGATTAATGGTTTTAATTAATCCGAGTTCGCGTAATTTTTCGCCCATATAATGTTCGATGGCATGTTCATAATCTTTCAAGCTTTGGCCAAGGCGAAGATAACTGAAAGCATAATCTTGAACTGACTCAACGGCTTTATAAATAGCTTGCAAACGTTTTGATGGCTGGCCAATTGAATAAGTACGGGTTAGATCGGCCGCGTAATTATCAATCTCGGCCCCCACATCGATTAGTAAGACGCCGTTTTTAACAATTGGCTGGTCATTCTTCATTTGGTGTGGGCTGGTGGCAGCCACTCCGCCGGCTACCATTGGTTCAAAGGCATGACCGTTAGCACCACGTTTTCGAAAACCATTTAAAATCGCCGCCTCAACCTCATATTCATATTGATATTTGGGCAGCCGTTTCTGAACTTCTTTGAGCGTTGCTTCGGTAATATCTATGGCTTCTTGAATAACCATCAGCTCGTCAGGTTGTTTAATAACTCTTAGTCGTGATAAGTGAACCCTGAGATCAAGTAACTTAAGGCTTGAGTTAATATGTTTAACTTGTTTGACTAATCTAGCTCTGGCCGGATTAGTGTACATGTTGTAAACCCCAACATAAGCCGGTGGTGGTGCTAGGACGGCAACGTGTTTGGCGCGTTTAAGACGCGAGCTTAAACGTTCCCAACCTTCGTGATAATCAAATATCTGGTCAATGCCCGATTGTTTGATTAGTTTGTCAGGATCAATATCGGCTTCCAAAGCTTGTTGGGCTCGACCACGCTCTGGCAAAATAATATATTCTTTGCCTTTATCAATAACCAACGTCAGATCCGGTTGATCCAGTCCGGTTAAATACCAAAAACTGCTATCCTGCCGAAACGGATAAGTAACATCGCTGTTGCGCTGCACTAAACCATTGGCCGTAAGCACAATTGGTGCCTTACCCGCAAACAATTCAACTAATTTTTGGCGATTGCCGATAAAGAAAGTAGTTTCAAATCGATTCTTCATAACAGATAGAGTATATAACAATTCCAATTATTTCGTTGACATATATTGGTAAATATTTTTAGCATTCTTTTCACCAGCTATTTTAGCGAGATCTGCTTGGCTAGCTTGCGAAACGCCCCGTGCTGAGCCAAAAGTCTTGATTAATTTCTTACGAGTGGCCGGTCCAACACCTGGGATTTCGTCTAGCAAACTAGCCGTTTGGCGCTGACCTTTGAGTGTACTGTGATAGCTGACGGCGAACCGGTGCGACTCATCGCGGATTCGTTGTAACAGCTTAATTAAATTTGTGCTGTGCGGTAAATTGAGTAAAACAAAATCCTCACTATCGGTTCGAAATCCACCAAGTTTGTGTAAAATTTCTTCGTTTACATCAACGTACGATTTTGTTTTATGAACGACAATTTGTTCTTCACGTTTAGCTAGCCCGATAAATGAAATTTGCGAATGACCCGATTCATCTCGCGCTCGCAGTGCAGCATCGAGCTGACCTTTACCACCATCGATTAAAACCAAGTCGGGTAAGCCCCACTTTTTGGTATTTCGCTCGCTTAGTCGCCGAGTCATGGTCTCATGCATGTTATAAAAATCATCGTTTTTATTTTGTTTGGTTTTAAATTTACGGTATTCAGTTTTGTTACTGGCGCCATTTGTGAACACCACCATACTGGCGACGACGTCACTGCCCTGCATGTGTGAGATATCATAACCTTCAATTCGCCGCGGCACCGCTGCCAGTCGCAGCAAATCAACTAACTCTGTAAGCGCATGGTCTTTACTAATATCCAAAAATTCTTTGTCCGAAAATACCACTTGTTTAGTCAAGTTCTGTAAAGCAAATAGTTGATTACGGACCTTGGCGGCTGCTTCAAAATCTTTAGCACGGGCGTATTTATTCATGTCTTTTTCAAGATCTTTAATAATTTGCGTACGGTTACCTTCAATGTAAGAAATTAACTTGCGTAAATTAGCTCGGTAATCTTCAAGACTAGTTTTATGGCTTTCCAATCCGGGGTCCAACCCTAAATGATAGTGCAAACTAGCTCGCTTTTGACCGGGCGTCTGCCTGGTGGCAAATGGGAAAGCCCGGCGCAGTAGTTTTAAAGCCGTTCTGACACTTAATGTACTGAGGTATGGGCCAAAGTAACGAGCGCCATCATCAAGCGGTCGACGAGTCGTACTAACGGTTGGGTAGTCGCTATCGTAATCAATCCGTATGTAAACCATGCTTTTGTCGTCACGCAGTAAAATGTTGTAGCGCGGCATGTAGCGCCGGACCATCTCGGCTTCCAAAAACAAAGCATCAAGTTCCGTCTCGACTTCAACCCAATCCAAATCTGCAATTTCACTAACTAAAGCTTCGGTTTTAGGATCGCGTGCCCGTGACCTTTGAAAATACTGGCGTACGCGATTATTTAGTCGAGCGGCCTTGCCGACGTAAATAATTTCACCGCTAGCTTCTTTATGAAAATAAACGCCCGGCTTCTTTGGCAATTGTTTTAGTTTTTTTGCAATTAGCTCATTCATTAAACGGCCAGGGCTTCGGCATGCCGGCTACAATAAGTTGTTTTTTGGGCACAATTTTGGCATGCCAAAATTAAATCGTTGCAAGATTTATCAGCACAGTTAATAAAATTCGAAGTTTTTTGTCGACAGTGGCTACATTTGCCAATATCTTTAGCTTTGTCACTGAATGACATGGTCATACGTTTATCAAAAACGTATAACTTGCCCTCCCATAACCCATCGTCTTTATATTTTTCGCCATATTTAGCAATGCCGCCCTCGAGTTGATAAACCTCTTTGAAGCCACGGTTTTTCATTAGACCGGTTAAAATTTCACAGCGAATACCGCCAGTACAATAGGTCACTATTGGTTTATTTTTTAACTTCTTCATTTTGGGTTGTTCAAGTTCTTTAATAAAGTCGCGAGTTGTCCGGGTGTCGGCAATCACGGCGTTTTTAAACTTGCCGACCTCAGCTTCATAGGCATTGCGACCATCCATAAACACCACGTCGTCACCACGCTGTTCGATTAATTTATGAACTTGCTCAGGTTTCAAGTGTCGGCCGTTGCCAACTACACCCTTGTCGTTTATCTTTAGCTCATTTGTCGCTAAAAAGGTGACTATCTCTTTGCGAACTTTAATTGATAGCTTAGGGAAATCACTGGCCGAGCCATCACTCCATTTGTACATAATTTTCTTAAACAGTGGATGCAGATTCATGGCTTTTTTATAAGCTTTTAGGCCTTCCACAGGACCACCAAGCGTACCGTTAATACCGTCTTTACTGATGATAATCCGGCCCTTCAGACCATGCCGCTCACAAAGCTCGCGTTGCCAATACATAACCGTTACCGGATCGCTAATTGGTACAAATTTGTAATACAAAATTATCTTTTCCATTGGCAATAATTATACCACTACCCCTGTAATTTGGCTCAATCGTAAATTAGTCTTGGTTTTGGTCAGCTTCGGAAGTGGCGACTTCGCCTTCCGACGATTCGCCAGCTTCAGTTTCGGTTGTTGCTTCTTCACCTTCTTCGGTCTCGCCATGGGCAGCTGCGTCTTCAGCTAAAGCAGCCGCAGCAGCATCAGCTTCAGCCAATTGATCTTTTGGCATTTCAACCGTGGCAATCGGATGCTCTAGTTCGGTTAGGATAGTTACTCCAGGTGGTACCTGAATATCAGCCACCGTTATATGGTCACCGACTTCTGTCAAGTTGCCAGGGTCAACTACTAATTCATCTGGCAAATCTTTGGGCAAAGCTTTGACCTCAACAGTGTCTAACTGTTTTAAGACTAATAGACTAAGTTTTTCGGCTGGGATTTCGACATCCTCTTTGAAGACCACAGGTATTTCAGCTTCAACTTCTTCATCTTGTTTGATGGCTTGAAAAACAACATGCCGCATCTGGTGCTTAACCGGTTCGAAGTCAACATCCTTGATAAGGGCTAGGTGATTGGTTTTGCCAACTTGTAACTGAACCGGGTGGTGTTTGCCGGCTTCTTCATAAGCTTTCAAAATAGCTCTCAGATCAGCCATGACGTGGATTGAAGGTTGGCCGTGATCGTGGATAACAGCAGGTACCTTGCCACTAGCCCTTAAGTGGTTTAGGCCTTTGCCAAGAACAGTACGTTCTTCGAGATCCACAGTTATATCAGCTGTTGACATGTAACTCCTTAAAAAATCGTCGTTGTTAGGGGTTATTATACATCATCTGGACGTAAGTAGCAAAAGCAGTTAATCTAGAACTGACGTGTTTAATATTAATCATCTGATTGAAACTGGCGGTTTATTATTGATTGGCGGTATAGTATTTGCCGAGTCCGGTCTGTTAGTTGGTTTTTTCCTGCCAGGAGATACTTTACTATTTTCGGCTGGTTTTTTTGCCGGTCAAGGTAAACTACCTTTAATCTGGTTGCTGCTGGTTGTAATACTAGCCGCTATTGCAGGCTATGAAGTCGGCTATCAAATTGGCCATAAATTTGGTAAACGATTATTCCGAAAAGAAGAAGGTATAATTTTCCGACAAGATTACCTGAGAAGGTCAGAAATTTTTTACGAAAAACATGGTGGCAAGACAGTCATGTTGTCGCGCTTCATTCCAGTTATCCGAACTTTTGCGCCAATTGTTGCCGGTATTGGCAGCATGTCAAAAACTCGTTTTGTTAGTTTTAATATCCTTGGTGCAGTGGTCTGGACAACAGGCGTGGTACTACTTGGTCGTTGGCTTGGTCGCAAAATTCCAAATATCGACCACTATCTTTTGCCGGTTATCATAGCGGCCATGTTAATTTCATTTGGCCCATCGCTTTACCACATTTTCGGAGACAAAGAAACTCGTATCAAAATATTAGCTAAGCTTCAACGCAAAAAGGCATAGAACTGTTTAATGCCAGAGCTGAACCTTATCAATATCAACCCGACCACTAATTACCATAACTCTGAATTCCAAATCTTTTACCACCGCAGTACTGCTACCACAATTATAGTAGCCATAACTACCCCCTTCACTAATAACGCACACGGCCATCTGGCGTAAATCAAGCTCAAGATTATAGGCTTGATGACCGCTTACACTTACAACTTTCGATATGGTTGGCACAAACCCATTAGTATGCATTTGTCGATTCGCGGTTTCGGCCCTATTACTATGAACCTCAATTCTGACTTTTGAGATTCCGCCATTAACTGAACTCATATAAAACCGAACGGTTTTGCGAGGATTCCAACAGCCAGTCCCACAAATATTTGGGTTCTCGGTTGTATAGGGTCCCCACAGGGCATAATGGTTATTATTGCCCGCTGGGTCAGAACGCCATGCACCGGCAACGCGCGTACCTCCAGTGTGCTCAATCGGTGTTTGATCATGCCTCTTTGGCTGCTGAATACCAGTATATTCGGCCTCCCAAGTAGCCTCATAATTATCATTAATGCTGTCAGCGTGACTGGTCGCAATAAAATAGGCCCCAATGCCACCAAATACAATAACAAAAGCAGCTAACCCCGTAAGTGATCCCTTAGCTATAAATCTATTAAATGCGTTAGGGTGTTTATTGGATTTGTGGCTCACTTTTGTTTTATTTGGTTTTGCCATTAGATCACCTTTATTTTATGATTCTATGCATAGATTGTAATGTTAATCCGTTAAAAGTAAAGACATAAGGTCTATACGTTAAAGCTAAAGTACTTTTTTAAGATATCCGCCAGTATATGATTTCGGGTTTTTGGCGACTTGTTCTGGTGTGCCTTCAGCAATAACAAAACCGCCGGCCTCCCCACCTTCAGGCCCCATGTCGATAATGTGATCGGCTGATTTAATGACATCGAGGTTATGTTCAATCACTATCATGCTATTGCCAGCGTTAACTAAAGCGTGCAACACATGTAAAAGCTTATCGACATCCGCCATATGTAGACCGGTGGTTGGTTCGTCCAAAATATAGAGCGTTCGACCAGTGGCACGACGTGATAACTCGCTGGCTAGTTTGATGCGTTGGGCTTCACCGCCGGATAGGGTGGTGGCTGGTTGGCCAAGTGCTATATAACCCAGACCAACATCGACTAAAGTCTGTAATTTACGAGCGATTGATGGAATGTTAGCAAAAAATTCTAAGGCCGTTTCACAGGTCATCCCCAAAACGTCACTAATAGTCTTGCCCTTATAATGAATTTCCAATGCTTCACGATTGTAACGCTTGCCGTTGCATTCTTCGCAAGTTACATAAACATCCGGCAAGAAGTGCATTTCAATTTTAATAATGCCGTCGCCAGAACAGTTTTCGCAGCGACCACCACGTACATTAAAACTGAACCGGCCTGGACCGTAACCACGCAGTTTAGCTTCCGGTACGCTGGCGAATAATTCACGAATTGGCGTAAATAAGCCGGTGTAGGTCGCCGGATTAGACCGTGGCGTGCGACCAATTGGTGATTGGTCAATAATTATTACTTTATCAAGGTGCTCCAAACCTTCAATGTCATCGTGTTTGCCGGGTACTGTGTTGGCCCGCATCAGACGAGCTGACAATTCTTTGGCTAAAATGTCATTTATTAAACTAGACTTACCAGAACCGGACACGCCGCTAACGACAATTAATTCACCGAGCGGAATTTCGACATTAATTTTTTTAAGATTATTTTCTCCTGCGCCTTTGATTACAAGCTTTTTAGCATTGCCGGTGCGACGTTTTTTAGGTGTAGCTATAGTTTTTTCACCACGCAAATATTGTCCAGTAATACTTTTTTCAGATTTGGCAACATCGATCGGCTTACCTTCGGCCACGACCTCACCACCATGAATACCCGCGCCCGGACCGATATCCAGTAGATAATCGGCGGTTCGAATAGTTTCTTCATCATGTTCGACAACTAAAACTGTATTGCCTAAATCTCTAAGATGCTTAAGCGTTGCTATCAAGCGAGCATTGTCACGCTGATGCAGGCCGATTGATGGTTCATCCAAAACATACAACACACCCATTAACCCAGAACCGATCTGGGTCGCCAAACGAATTCGCTGCGCTTCACCGCCTGACAAAGTTACGGCACTTCGCAGTAGGTTCAAATAATTCAAGCCAACATCTTGCATGAATTTTAACCGGGCCTTAATTTCTTTTAGGATTTGTTTGGCAATCTGGGCCTCAGCACCATCAAGCTTCATTTCATCAAAAAATTTGTAAGCATCATCAATTGATAACTCACACAAATCCATAATTGATTTTGTCTTAACCGTAATCGCCAATACTTCGGGTTTGAGACGACGGCCATGGCAGGCATGGCAGGGTTTCTCGCGCATAAACCGTTCAATATCGCGACGCATAAAATCACTTTCAGTTTCTTTATGGCGGCGTTCGAGATTCGGAATCACGCCTTCGTAAGTCGTTTCAAAAGATCGGCCGACACCTAGCGAAACTCGAAATCGCTCTGAACCCGTGCCATATAAAATCCGATTCAAATCGTCTGGTTTAAGCTGGCTTGTCGGCACATGCAAACTAAAGCCATGACTATCTGCCACAGCTTGCATTTTTTTTACGTACCAGGCATCAGCATTGATTCGATTGAATGGCCGAATAGCACCTTCGGCAATTGTTAGCCGGCCATTGGGGATAACCAATTCCGGATCAACTTCCAGTCGTGAGCCCAAACCAGTACAAACTGGACAGGCTCCGTGCGGGCTGTTAAAACTGAATGTACGCGGTTCAAGTTCTGGGATAGTTACGTCCGGATGATCAACGCAAGCATATTGCAAACTGAATTCGTGTAACTGATTGTCATCGACGTTTAATACTCTTAGCCGGCCATCAGCCAAATCTAAGGCTTGCTCGATACTCTGAGTAAGTCGGCCGCGGCTATCATAGTTGTTTACCAGCCGGTCTGCCACGATCTCGATAGTATGTTTGAATTTCTTATCTAGTTCAGGAAATTCATCAAGCGAATAGACCACGCTATCAATTCTGGCTCGGGCAAAACCGGCGCGGCCGAACTGTTCTGGGATATGTTCGAAAGCACCCTTTTTATCTATTACAACTGGCGCAAGAATCATTAATTTGGCGCCTTCTGGTAAGCCAACCACTTGATCAACAATAGCCGCCGGAGTTTGACGGGCCACTACTTTACCGCAAACTGGACAATGCGGTATGCCAATCCGAGCAAACAACAATCGTAAATAGTCATAAATTTCGGTAACTGTAGCGACAGTTGACCGGGGGTTCCGGCTAGTTGACTTTTGGTCAATGCTTATCGCTGGACTGAGACCGTTAATTTGATCGACATCTGGTTTTTCCATGAGGCCTAAGAACTGACGGGCATAAGCACTCAATGACTCAACGTAACGGCGTTGGCCTTCGGCATAGATAGTGTCAAACGCCAAACTAGACTTACCCGAACCCGACAAACCAGTAATCACCACCAGTTTATTTCTGGGGATCTCAACTGTTATATCTTTTAAGTTATGCTCGCGGGCACCTTGAACAACTATCGAATCCATCTAATAACACCATCCCACATTAAATTAGGTCGTCTGATTATACACAAAAACAGGTAAAATTAGTAGTCCTAAGGGTATCTAAAAAAAGTGTTTGATAGCTTCTACCAGAGTGACACCAACGGTCAATGACAAAATAATACCGCCAACGCCAACTAAACAACCAAATATAAACACCACAATGTCTTCTAATATAAGTGACATAGCTACAATGACAGCCCCAAGTGCCGGCAAAGTGTCCAGACCAGAAAACGGCGGGGCTGAAAAGGCACCAATGACCAGGATTAAAATAATGAATCCAATAAAACGCAGCATTAGCCGGCTTTTCATTGTGCCACTCAGCCTGGGACGAGACCATTTTTCGAACCACCTAATTCGGCGAACGATAAATGGTAAGGCTTTTTTACTAATCCCATCGCCAAGTGGTTTATGTCGCCAGCGTTTCGGTAACCATATTTTTTTGACACCAATTATCATTTGAGCGGCAATAATCATCGTAATTATTTCAAAAATGTGGGTAATTCCGCCAGTTGGCAAAGGCAAAGCCGGCAAAAACATTAAAAGCATTACAAAAATAGCTAGGCCCTTATCAACACCGAATACTGTTTGCAAACCATCAAAGGTTTTAGGCTGGTCACCTTTTAACCAGTTCTCGATGCGATCACTAAACGGCTGTATTATTTTGGCCATAGTCTTATCGTAACCTGTTATTAAAAATCAAAGCAACTTTATCAACATCAGTCTTGTGTTTCATGATTCTCTGGTAAAATACTCTGTCCGTAAAGCTGAAGCTCTTCCAATATATAGCGTTGTTGATCGGCTAAATCTGTTCGTTCAGCTAATTCGGCCAATCGAGCGAAGTATTTAGCCAGCCGGCTTTGTTGCTTACCACCAAGTAATCGGCGTTCCCGAAAACGTTCCCAAATTTGACGTTCATCATCATTTAAAAAGTTTTGAAAATTACGGGCTTTATATAGCGGAATCAGGGCCTTCAGCCGATCGTCTACAAATTTGCTTGCAAAAGAGGACATATCTTGTGGTGTAGCCCGTCGAAAGTCAATCAGTTTTTTACGATCTTGGTTATTTAAAAAATCGTCATATAAACGGCTATCAACATCAGACTGGTCGACAACAAACTGGGTTTGACGTTGCTTTTCCATGGCAGTCAGAGCTTTTAAAACCGGTGTTTTTAGATCGACTTGCTCAAGTTTAGCCAAATTATCTTCCAGATGTTTAAGTGTTAGGTTCAGCCGTTTTTGGCTGCCTTTATCAAGAACTGATAACGGTGCAACCGCTGGGCAACGATTAAACTGAAGAGTTTTAACTGGTAGACGAAGACCCGGCTCGTCCCATTTAAGCGTCCAGGCTTTGATTAGCTCGGGCGTTGACATTTTAATAAATGGAGTCGGATCAAATCGCAAATCATAAACCAACACTCCGCGGTTAGGGTGATCAGCTAACTTAACCACTACCGTCGTTTTTTCCCATTCACTACTATATTTTCCAGAGGTGTACAAAAATGGTTGTCCACTATCGGCTAGTTTGGCAATCAGCTTTTTATCACGCATGGTTAGCAGATAGTCGAATAATTTTGGCTGGTGCTGACGAATCAGTTGGGCTAAGCTAATCGTCGCCCTCACGTCGCTCAAGGCGTCGTGAGCACCGTCATGTGCTATACCATTTAGACTAGTTAATGACTGAAGTCGGTTAGTCGGCGAGCCGTCACTGGCAAATGGCCATTTAATGCCGGTCGGTCGAAGAGCCCGCATCATCCGCACCACATCCAGTAAATCCCAACGGCTACGACCATCTTGCCATTGCCATTCGTAGGCATCATAAAAATTGCGATAGAGCAAATAACGCATAAATTCGTCGTCAAAACGCACCGTATTGTAGCCAACAAAAATCGTATCGACTGTCACAATTTGCTTATGGAAAATTTGTAGAAACTCAACTTCACTTAGACCTTCAGCAATCGTTTTTTGCGGTGTTATGCCTGTAAGCAGTACTGCGTCGGGATCGGGTACTATGTCTTCAGTCATTTTAATCAGAAAGTTATCGGGTTCGCCGACTGGTTTAAGCTGCAAGTCAGTTCGTTGACCAGCAAACTGCATAATCCTGGCTTCACGCGGATTAAAACCACTAGTTTCTAAATCATAAAAATAAAAACTCGCTGCCATATCTGTAGTTTACATCAAGATTAATATTCAATTGAGCCAAATTGGCCAATTGTGATAGTTTGGCCAACCTTAGCACCTTGCCGTTCGAGTTCACGCCAAATACCCATTTTTTTCATAATATCGCGCAAACGCTGAATCGAATGTTCATTACTAAAATCGGTTCGTCTGGCGAACCGCTCAATTTTTTGGCCAGTCACATTGAAGTGTTCAGCTGTCTTAACCAGCCGCCAACTCGGATCATTGGTTAATCGAATAACCGGCAAGGCTACAGTGGTTGGTCGGTTCTGGCGCTCAGCTAAGACTAATTTATTAACTGCCAACAGCAACTTACTAATCCCAGCTTTAGATAAAGATGATATCGCCAAAACCGGCACTTTTTTGGGTACGATTCTACGCAAGGTCTTAAGTCGATCTTCGGTTATTTCTTGATCAAGACCATCATTTTTGGTCAATGCAACAACCTGTGGACGGGTTGATAAATCAATCTTATAGGCTTTCAATTCCGACTGGATTGTTTCATAGGCTGACTTGAGATCATCTTGATAAGCATCAATTAAGTGCACCAGTACTGAGGTTCGCTCGACATGACGTAAAAATTCGTCACCCAAGCCTTTACCTTGACTTGCACCTTCGATTAGGCCTGGAATATCGGCGAATAACAAACTAGTAGTTTTATTAATGTCAACGATACCAAGTTGAGGAGTTAGCGTGGTGAATGGATAATTAGCAATTTCGGGCCGAGCATTACTGAGACTAGCTAATAGCGTTGACTTGCCAGCATTTGGTAGGCCAATCAAGCCTACGTCGGCAATCATTTTAAGCTCTAAAGTGGCTTGAATTTCTTCCCCAGTTTCGCCCTTTTCCGCTACTCGTGGTGCTTGACGAGTTGAAGACACGAAGTGGGCATTGCCAAAACCGCCTTTACCACCCTTAGCTACTACCATAGTCTGGCCATCAACGGTTAAGTCAGCAAGAACATCACCACTTGATTTCACTAAAGCCGTCCCGACTGGAACAGCAACCATTAGATTGTCGCCACTTTTGCCGTGTTTGCGCTGTTTAAAACCTGGTTTGCCAGATTCAGCAATGATTCGTTTTTGGTAACGAAAACTGGCAAGCGTGTTTTGATTTCGGCTGGCCACTAAAACTACGTCACCACCATCACCACCATCTCCACCGTCAGGGCCTCCATGATCAACAAATTTCTCAGTTCGAAAACTAACATAACCACCACCGCCATCACCGGCCTTGATCGTTACTTCGGCTTTGTCCACAAACATAATGCTAATAGGTTAGCGGTTTTAGAGGTCAGGGTCTAGTTCTTTTTACTAATAAATGAACTTCAGCGGCCCGGGTGAGCTATAGAATTTCCAGTCGATTCGGTTCCAGCCACCGGCCGGCCGGGGATCAGACATACTGACTTGGCCACGAGAGTTCATTTCCGACACCCAGAAACTACCATTGGCGTTTACCACCTCAACAATCGAAACATGATTACCACTTGTATTAACTGCCACAGCTCCGACAGCAGGTGTTAAACCAGTAGGTAGACCAACAGCTCGAGCTCGATAATACCAACTGTAGGCGTTACCTAAATTACTGGGTACTGGTCGACCAATCTGGGTTCGACGATTAGCGACATACCATGTACACCAACCAAAATCATAACCATTACTTGAGTATATGGCTCCGCCGCCAAACCAGTTAAAGCCAGTGGCTATTGGACTAACTACTGAGCCGTTAGGAATGACAACGTACTGGCCGACTGGTAAGCCGCCAACTTCAGTGTCGTTAAAGGCCACTATGGCATCTGGCGAAGTATGGTAAGTGCCAGCTAGGGCAGCCACGGTATCGCCTTTTTTAACCAGATAAACAATGCCGTTGTTGACGGGTGAAATCAGCAATTTACGACCAACACTTAAACCATTGCCACTTAGGTTATTTGACCACCTGATGGTCTCAGAACTAATGCCAAACTTGTTTGCCAAACTACCGACTGTATCACCAACTTGAACGGTATAGACCACAATGTCTTTACGAGTTTTAGCGGTAGTGTTGATGACTTGCGGCTTAGCAATAACTTGATCATCAGTGGCCGCCACCGACAATTGGTCATTTAAGCTGTCTGCCTGGTTAGCGACTGAATTAGCTTCAGGTAAATTGACCATAATGGCAACATGGGCAGCAATATCAGCGGAGGATAGCTGGTCGAGTGGATTGGCGGCTATGTTATCGGTCGTACCAATCGACAAAGAACTTTCTGAAGCAGCGTGGTTAGTTAACGGATTATTGAGTACAAACAAACCGACGATGAATAATATGGCCACGTTTGCAGACAGCAGGCCATAGCGAACTACCCGTTTACGGGTACTCGATCTTTGCCATAAGCGTTGCCAGACTTGCTTGCGACGAGAGGCTAAACTATCAGAGCCCAATCGTTGACTGAGCACTTCACTAACAGTACGAATAAACAACTCCGTGCGCTCATAAGCGCATCGTCCAAAGGCTGGTTCTTAGTGATATTTGCAAGAGAGTTCGACCAGTCTTGCTTGTTAGAAAAAAACAACCTTGGGCAACTAATTACTTAACTATTTAACAGATTAAAAATAATTAGTTACGGTGTTCAGTTTATCAAAATAACTGCCCAAAATCAAGTAAAACTACCCCTGTTGACCTCTGTTAACAACTATTGGCTACAGAGTTTTTTGCAATGTGCGGTCGTTTGCGCCTGATGCTCATCAAGTGTCTTTGAAAAGTAAGTAACGCCGTCATCACCAGCTACAAAATACAGATAGTCTGTTGAAGCTGGATGAGCCACGGCTTCCAATGAACTGTCAGTCACGTTACTAATTGGTCCAGGCGGCAGACCAGTGTGAAGACGTGTATTATATGGCGATTCAAAGATCAGTGAAGGTGCTTGGTTAGCCAGTAGGGAGCCATAGTAGGCAGTTACGTCCGAACCTAGCAGCATGTCTTGATGCAAACGCTTCAAGAATACTTGAGCGACAATCGGCTTGTCTTGAGGATTTGATACTTCTTGTTCGACAATTGAAGCTAAGATGATGCCCTGATGAACTGATAAGCCTTGTGCGGTGAAACCCTGCCGAACCGATGCGGTTAAATGTTTTTGCATTTGATCAAGTGCCGCCCGAACGATTTCTTCTGGTTTTGTAGTGGCGGTTTTTTGATACGAATCTGGGTACAAATAACCTTCTAAACTAGCTCCCGGAGGTTTATCAATTAACGCCGAATGGCTGGCGTATCTAGCCGGGTCTAAAGCCTTAATCACATCAGATTGGCTAAAACCGGCGTTTATAAGAGTTTTTTTGATTTGATCAAGCCGCAGACCCGGGATAATGGTGACTAAGTTGGTCGCGATTTTACCCTGTGTTAAGGCAACCGCAATTTCCGGTACCCCCTGATTAGGTCTTAGCGCATATGTTCCGGCTTGAAGTTCATCACGCAGGTCGTGATTACGGATGTACCATTCAAAAGCCCAAGCTTTTTTAATAACACCTGATTTTTGGAGTAGTACGGCAATTTGATGGACGCTATAACCTGTCGGGATGGTGACTAATTGACTGTGTTGTGAGGCACTAACTGGCTTAAGGTTACTAATATAAGTCTGACGAACAATTAATACGGCACTAGACATTAACAGAATTAAAATTAAAGCTATTGTGCCCAGTAAACGGCCCTTTTTAAGACGTTGAGATTTAAACGACGGACTGGGCATTAATAACTCCTGGCGGTTGTTGATTTAAATAATCCTGCAGAATATAGGCCGCTGCTAAAGCATCGACATCGGTTTTTTGAAACGGCTGACGACGCTTATTTAACTCAGCTTCAGCCCGTTTAGTACTCTCAGCCTCATCCTGAAAAACAATCGGAACAGGCGTAAATTGCCGCAGTCGTTCAGTAAACCGGCGAACGTAAAGCGTCTGGTCGGTGTCATCGTTGTTGGTGTTACGAGGCAAGCCAATAATTAATAAACTGACTTGTTGCACATTAATCATATCAGCAATATCTTGATTGATGTTAATGGTCTCTGATAGTGTGGCGTAAGGCTGGGCGATGCGGGCTTGGGCGGAAGCCATAGCAATACCAGTTCGGCGTTCACCAACGTCTAAAGCCATGATCATACCGCTATTGACCATTGGCCTTCTCAAATATCACAGTTATTTTACTGGTTTTCTTGGGTGTTGAATCAACCCAAAACGGACTGTATTGCACTTTAACATCTTTAATGCCCGGCCGTTTCTCAATAATATCGGCGGTGTCGCCCTTCTTTTTACCGACAACTTCTTTTTTTATGGCCAGGGCATCGAGCTGTGGTCCTGCAGTAACAGTGACTTGTAAATTAACTTTAATGTCACCGCTGGCTGATTTATCACCGAGTTTAACTACCGCATTACCTAGTCCATCGTCATCGTTCTGAATCGTTTGGGTTGAAGGATCAATTTTATGTTTGATATCAGTCTCAATCAACTGTTTTAAACTAGCCTCGGCAACCGCGGTTACAGTGTAGGTAACATTTACAGTTACAGTGGTTTCGGAGGCCTCCATGCCGGCTGACGGATTGGCGCTAACAAGTGTAACCGTCGGCGTAACGCTATCGGCCAGCATAAACATATTTTGATCGTTAAGTTGTTTTTTAAGTTCATCGGCCGCTACACTCTTTAAACGATTAATTATCTGATCTTTAGCACCATCAATATCACTTTGGTTAACTACCTTGACTATTTGACTGGTGCCACCAGTCATGTTAGAACCTTTGCCGGTTATACTACTCGATGATGAAACGTAAGAACGCGAACTCAAGTTATATCTATCGCCGCCTCGATTTGCTGTAACATTAGCTGTTTGTGACAAATCCTTTTTGCAATCACCACCGCCCGTAAAGTTGCTAGCTGGAACGGTGGTTGCTTGATCGAGTGTAAAAGTAAAACCGTCACTACTAAAGGCTGTGCCGGCGGGCAAGACAACCTGTGCGTCATTGTTGCTTGGGCAATAATAAATTGTCATCGTGCCTGAGGCTTTTTTACCGTTATCTTTTTGTCCAGTAGCAGGTTCTTTTTGGTTGTCAGACTTCTTATCTTCGGTCAGTGTGGCCGGAATAATCATTTTGGTGGTATCAAGGGTTTTGGCTGATGGGCTAGCAGTAAAATTAAGCGTTGAATTAAAATCATCAGTGTTGGTCTTGATTGTAATTTTAGCTTTGGGAGCAATATTGACAGCCCAAACCATAAACCCAATTAACAAAACTAGGCCAACGCTACCGAATATCACTAATACACGGAAGCGTTCAAAATTGGGCACCTTTAGCTTCTTATTAGCTTTGGTCTTAGTTGGTTTATCTTCGCTTGTTTCATCGGCGTTGTCATAATCAACATCGATAGTTTCATCTGACGAGGCATCATCCAATTCACCGACAGACTTCGAGGCGTCAACTTCAACTTCTTCCACACCGGCAGCCTGCAACTCGGTTTTGGGTGACGGTGGGATAACGGGCTTAGAGCTCAAGGTTTTGGCTACATGAAGCTTGGCAGCGCCTGCTAGCGGCATTAGGGCTGTTTCCGATGTAATCAATACTATATTCTTTTCACCCTCATCTGCGGCGCGTCTTAGCAGTTTCATATTGACTACGCTTTGCAACACAGAGGTACGTTTTGGTAAAACTAAAGCAATTATTTTGCGCGGACTACGACGAACCTTATCGATAATGCCAGTAATTTCATCATCAACATCTATATAAATGGTATCTTTCTTAGCGTCTGTCATGTCTTTAGCATCCTGTCCACCTTCTGACGAAATGAGCTGGTTGGTTTACTACTTAGTTGTTCGAGCGTATCCATGCCTACTCTTAAAAGTCCCATAGCGGTTATGAAAGTATGATCGTTAACCCGGCCAGTTTTGTCAACGATACCAATAACCTGCCCTGGTTGAATGTGTTGGATAATCGGTTTTCGGGTAAATGGTAGTTTGGTGTACCAATTACTCTGTTCTAATTTATCAACTAACATATCGAGCGATGAACCACCGCCACAAAGCAGTAAGCGATGCGGTAAATGATCTAAGTTGCCAAAATCATCAAGCGCTAATTCGACCCCACTTGCCCAGACATCGAGTGTCGTTTCTAAGGCGTTTTTAATTAGCTCTTGCTTGGGTTGTGGAACCTTGCTGGTCCCTAGTGCCAGTTTGAATTCTTCAGCTTGGGTGAAACTGATACCGAGGGCTTTTTCAATTGATTTAGTGAAAGCCCGGCCACCAATGCCAAACATCTTAGTACCTTGCACACCACCATCTTCAACTACCGCAATGTCCGTCGTACCACCCCCAACATCCATCAAAATAGCACTCATTACTGCATTAGGATCATCGCCAATCACAGAGCGCGACACCGCAAAGGGCTCAGCAGCGACTGCTAATAGGTCAATATCCAATTCATGGGCCACCCGCTCCAAGGCACCGATATGGATCATTGGCGCAAAAGCCGTATATAACTGGACAACCACTTCTTTACCCTGAAACCCAACCGGGTTAGTAACCGCATAACCATCGATTTGAATACTGACTAAGGCACTGTTGACAAGCCGAATTTCGACTTCTTTGCCGCCAAGTTCCCACGCCAGCTGATGTTTGGCTTTGGATTCGGCTTTTTCCTGAACTAAACCAATAATATGTTCGACTTCACTGATGTCCATCGGTGTTTTAGCGTTTTTGCGTGTGCAACGAATCGTTATGGTTGTGCCCTTGACCAGCTCGCCAGCAATGCCAATCACCGCCGTTCGGACGCTTAAACCCGCCTGTTGTTCGGCCTCGGACAAGGCGGCATTACAATTAGCAACGACCGCTGCGATATCAGCCACGGCCCCGGCTTGCATATCATTCAGATCTTGGTGGGCTCGTCCAACCCCCAAAATCTCCAATTTATCACCGTCATTATGAGCGATCAGCGCTTTAACAAATTCCGTACCGATATCTAAGCCAACCAGGTACTGGTTGCTCGCACTAGCCTTTTTTTTGAGATTAGCAATTGAATCGGAAATACCCTTCAGTTTTTTGAGCATAATCAGATTGATTATAACATAAACAGAGGTACTGACTTATCGTAAGACAGCTTTAATTCTTCTAATCCCGGCCGAACTAGATTCTTCCTTAACAATTTTAAATTTCTTGCCATCCTCGAACAGTTCCAGAGTATGCTCAACATGTGGACCGCCACAAATCTCAAAGCTAAACGGTTTATCGGCATCGTCAGCTTGCATGTTATAAACCTTAACTTCATCTCCATAACGGTCACCAAATTGACCAAGCGCGTGTTTTTCATTAATTGCTACGTCGGTCGGATACTCTTTCCAGGTCACCTTTAGATCTTTGCTAATCTGCTCGTTAACAATATCTTCGACTTTTTTAATTTCATCGTCAGTAACTTTCCCAGTATGACTGAAGTCAAATCTTAACCGTTCTTCGGTAATATTACTGCCACGTTGAATGACATGGTCACCGAGCACATCGCGTAAGGCTTGGTACATCAAATGTGTGGCGGTGTGGTACTTCTTGTGTTGAAGTGTATGACCACCTAGCCCCCCTTTGAACGTGCCCTTACTGGCAGTCTGGCTACGCTCACGCTGCTCAACCATTTTCTCATCAAATGCTTTTTGCCAATCTTTCGATACATCAAAACCTAACGTAACAGCTTCCTCGACACTGAGCTCTACTGGAAAACCATAAGTATCGTACAGAGCAAAAATTTGCTCACCAGTTAATCTACCGTCAGCTGCCATCTTTTGGAGTTCTTTAACACCTTTGCGCAGGGTTTGACGGAATATTTTTTCTTCTTTCATTAGAACATCAATCACTTCTTGTCGTTTCGACGCAACTTCTGGAAAATCTTGATGGTATAAATCGGCTATAACTGGCACAATTTGTTCCATAAAGTTCTGTTCGATACCCAGATCAAAGGCAAACCGTATAGCCCGTCTCATTAAACGACGCATCACATAACCTTGTGATTTATTGCTGGGCATAACACCGTCAACTGCTAAAAACGTAGCCGCTCGTAAGTGATCGGCAACTACCCTCATACTTTCCTGATGACTGTCATAGTTTTTCCGGCTGAGTTGTTCTAATTTACCTATAATTGGTTTTAGCAGACTAATTTTAAAGACATCGGGGCTGTTGATTGCGGCGGTGGCGATACGCTCTAAACCGCCACCAAAATCAACATTGGGCTTAGTGAGCGGCTCAAAGGCTTTGTCGGTGCGCTTATAAGCCATAAAAACACTGTTGGCAATTTCAATAAAGCGCCCACAGTCACAGTTAGGATGACAATTTTTACCCCATTTTTCATCGTGTTCTAAACCGAAATCATAAAAAACTTCAGTGTCCGGACCGCACGGTTCGCCGACTGGTGTGTTAGCTTCGTTGCCCGCTCGACTCCACCAATTTTTACTACCGTCGTAAAAGAATATCCGAGCTTTACCCATGCCCTTGTTATAACCATCAGTTTCTGAACCTATATCGGTTTGTTTGGCATCAATGCCGGTTTTCTCAAAAAGTTTACGCCACAAGTCAGCCGCTGTAGTGTCTTTTGGTATATCAAATTCTTTGTTGCCAATATAACAGGTAATATACAGTTTGTTTGGATCTAAGCCGACTTTTTTGGTTAAAAAATCAAATAACCATGAAATTTCTTCATCTTTGAAATAATCGCCCAGGCTCCAGTTGCCAAGCATTTCGAAAAAAGTGGTATGGCGATTATCGCCAACTTCATCTATGTCCTGGGCTCGTAGGCAAGTTTGGCTGTTGACCAGCCGAGTACCTTTTGGATGCTTTTCACCCAATAAATATGGAATCAAGGGTTGCATGCCGCTACCAGTGAATAGGGTAGTTGGATCATTCTCCGGTACAATCCGGGCCCTTGGGATTACCACATGCCCATTTTTTTCAAAAAAATCTAAGTAAGCTTTACGTATTTCCTGAGCTGTCATATCTCGATTATTGTATCAGATGATAACGCCGCCGCCGAGCACGTGTGAACCATCATAAAGTACCGCCGATTGACCGGGCGTCAAAGCCCGTAGCTGACTTGTTAACTTAATTGTAGCTCGACTGCCTATAAACTCAATCTGGCATTCTTCAAGAGGAGCGCGGTGCCGCGTTCGGACCTGCAATTTTTGACCTGGTGTTGGAGGTTGATTTATCCAATGCAGGCTAGAAATCTGAAACGACTTTTGCCAAAGTTTGTTATCGTTTAAGTCACTTGTAACATAAACTTCGTTCTGGTCCATACTTTTGCCAGTAACATAGTATGGCAGACCGCCACCTACGTCGAGCCCGTGTCGTTGGCCAATTGTGTAGAAAATTGCACCGTCGTGCTCGCCAAGCAATTTTCCATCCTGGCTGATAATTTTGCCGGGTTTGGTTTTAACGTATTGTTGCAAAAATTCTTTGATGCCTACTTTGCCAACAAAGCAAATACCCATGCTCTCTTTTTTGGCAGCCGTAGCCAAACTAAACTGTTTAGCCAACTTACGCACTTCTGGCTTAGTGTAATCGCCGATTGGAAATAGTGTTTTTGTTAGCGCTTTCTCACTTACCCGATATAAAAAATAAGTTTGGTCTTTATTAGCATCTTTGGCGGTCAGCAGTTGACCTTGATTAGCACGAGCGTAATGACCGGTAGCAATTAAATCAGCCCCATTTTCTAGTGCTGTATCTAGAAATAATTTAAATTTGATCTCCTGGTTGCACATAATGTCCGGATTCGGTGTAATACCAGCTTTGAAGCCATCAATCATGTAATCCACAACTTTGTCGTGATACTGTTTTTCAAAATCAAACATCTTAAATGGTATGTCGAGTTGTACAGCAACGCGCTTAGCATCCTGAAAATCTTCTTTCCAAGGACAGGGATAGCCCGGAATGTCTTGACTCCAATTCTTCATATAGACACCGGTGACGTCGTAACCTTGTTGTTTTAACAAGGTCGCCGTGACTGATGAATCGACTCCGCCAGACAGACCAACATAAACTTTTTTAGCCATGACCAGTTATTTTAACAGATTTACCCCTGTTATTCTAGACGTCTAAGAAAACAATGACCTTGTCGGCTTTGACGTGCATGACGCCTTTATTGATCATAAATTTTTCTTCGGTTTTTTCAGTCCTAACTACTAGTTCGCATGGATTGAGGAGGGTCATAAAGTTGTGGTGCCTAGGCAAAATATCAAACGGACCGGTGTCATTAACCGCCGAAACACTAGTACCTTGACCATCAAAGTAAGTCCTAAACGGCCCATAAACTTTGATATACATCGTTTTTTTATCCGGCTGTTTAGGTTCGGCTTTATCAGTTTTATTAGCCTTTTTAACAGCGTCAATTTTGGCTTGAAGAGACTTATCGGCCATGGTCTAAGCAATAATTTCCTCGATACTCTGCAATGTTTGTTCGCGAGTAAACAATTCGCCTGGAATATCAGTGTGTTTTTTCATAACATGCATGTTTTGAGTAAAGTTTTCAATTAATCTTTTGGCTTTAGCATAATCCGCTTTATCGGTTGACGACAACTCATTTTCACCAATAATGGCAATGATACTTTTAAGTGATTCATATTTTTGTAAAATTGCTTGGACTTGAACGCTGAGTAAGTAATGGCGATCGCCGACAATTTCCGGTGTTAGCAATGATGAACTTGTCCGGGTTAGATCAACAGCTGGTCGAATACCCTGCTCGGCAACTTTTCGCGATAGAACCACAACCGCATCAAGCTCGTGCTGAATCATTTGAACAGCTGGATCGGATAAGTCATCAGCTGGAACATAAATAGTTTGAATTGAGGTTATCGAACCGTTTTCATTAGAACTTAATCGATCTTGCAAAACTTTAATATCTGAAAAAATGGTTGATTCATAACCGCCCTCGCTAGGAATTTGGTCAAGAATAGTGGCCAGTTCGTTGCGAGCTTGGACATAGCGATACATATTATCGGCAAAGAATAGAATATCTTTACGTTTTTCATCTCGAAAATACTCTGCCAGAGCCACGGCAGAAACGCCGACCAGTGACCTTTGAACTGGGTTTTCGTTCATCTGGCCGAAGAATATGCACGTATTTTTTAAGAGATTATTCTCTTTGAGGGTTTCGATTAATTCATGGCCTTCTCGAATACGTTCACCAATACCTGCGAAAAACGACAAACCGGTGCCGGTTTGAGCAATGTTATTAATCAACTCCATCGTCAAGACGGTCTTGCCAACGCCAGCACCGCCGATAATGCCAATTTTTCGTCCTTTGACGAAAGGTGTAAAAAAATCAATAACTTTAATGCCGGTTTCCAAAATTTCCGGCTGAGCGACTTTAAAATTTGAAGATCGGCTAGGCGTTTTAAGAATATCTTTATACTTAATCGTTTCTGATTTAAGTGGCGGCAACTCATCAATGGTCGCTCCGAGCGCATTAAAAACTCGCCCAATAACTGCGTCACCTGTTGGAATTTCAATGCCCCGTTTAGTTCGTTGAACCGACATACCCTTCTGGATTTGACGATCAGTGCGAACATTTAGACACAGAGCAATGCCACCAGGCTCTAAGCTATCCACTAGCAGTAGACTGTTTTGACTATTGTCAACTTTAATTAGTTCGCCTTGCATGGGTGTATCTTGATCAAACTGGACTCGCACTATCAAGTCACGGATTGATACAACTGTGCCGTTCATAGTGGTACCGTTGACTTCCTGAGACCGTTAACAATCTCCTTCAAGCGTTCGTCCTTAACAGCTCGCTTGGCTCGATTGAAAGCCAAATGGATATCAGCCCGGCTTTCTTCAGATTTTTGATGGGCAGCCGTCATGGCGCGGAAGCGCGAGGCATACTGTGCAAGTTTGGATTCCAAAATTAATTGCGCCAGCGAGATTTGTAGCATGGTATTCTCAAGGTGTTCAACTACTGAGAAGGTGCTCGGTTCAAAAATGTAAGTTTGGTCAGTGATTATTTCGTCAGTTTTGAGAGTATTTTTACCTAATTCTTGAACAGCTGCTGAAATTGCGATTTTACGGACTTGTTGATCCATCAAAGACACATACTCCTGATAAAAAACTTGTGTTGTTCGATAGCGTCGAACTTCTTCAGCAATTGGTGTGGCGTTAATATCTCGGTCTTTGGTTGGTAATTTAAAATATTTTTTAAATGGTATGCCGTGTTGGGCTAACTGCATAGCGCCGTGGTGGCCAATGACAATGATATCGATATCATTTCTTGAAAGGTCATACGACTTTTTCATAAAATCAACCAGACGTTGGTCTATGTCACCACTGAAACCGCCTTCGCCAGTTATGATGATATACAGTTCTTTGTTGATAACTTTGATATCGGTCTTGCTGCGACCGTAGTGAAAACTATTATCAACACGCAGCTGAGTATAGATTCGCCAAAGTTCTCGAAAAAATTCAGTCGATTGTAGCACTTGATTTCTGATTTGAGCGATGCGCATGCTAGCAATACCTTCAAAAACGCCAGTCAAACCAACTAGGGTTGCCATGGCTAACTCTTCTTTTTCTAGGTCATTTAGCTTTTGCATCTTCGTGATCCCTAGCTTTTGGTTCTTCCTTAACTTCATCCGGTTTGATAATCGTACCGCTACTTACATTAGCTTCTGATTCCTCGGCGGGTCCTTTTGTTGGTTCTTCTGATTCAGATTTAGGTTTAGTAATTAATGATTTTTCTAATAGTTCCGCCTTGACTTGTTCATAATCAGCATCGGTTTTGACCATTTCACCATATTGTTTAACATTTAGTTTCAGCCCCGGAATGTCCAATTTTTGGCCTTCACCATGGTTTAAGATAATATCAAGCATTAATTGTTGAGCCATTAATGAATAAGTTTCGCTAGGCTGTTGGTTAATAATTTCCAAGATATTAAGTCCGGTTTGAAATGATTTCTTGGCTTCTTCAGCCAGTTCGGTGCCAAAGTGTGAAAATTCTTCGGCTTGTCGATATTCGGCCAAGACTTTTAGTGCTTTGGCAGCCAAAGCTTTCTGCCGCTTATTGTGACCAACCCCACCAACCCGAGTAACACTTAAGCCCATACTAACTGCCGGCCTAATGCCCTTACGAAAGGTTTCCATATCCAAAATCCATTGACCATCGGTGATTGACATAATGTTGGTTGGTAAGTATGCAGTAATGTCGCCACCCGCGGCTAAGACCACAGGGATACTTGTCAAATGCTTGCCATTTTTGCTTATTCGTCCAGCTCTCTCAAGCAAACTAGAATGAGCATAAAACATATCGCCCGGATAAGAATCACGACCAGGGCTAATACCTGACAACAAAGCAATCTCACGATAGGCGTGGGCGTGAGAAGTTAAATCATCATAGATGATAATGGTATCTTGATTGCAAGTTTGCCAGAGGTACTCCGCTAAAGCGCAAGCCACATATGGTGCCAGATAGCTAAGAATCAACGATTCAAACATTGTCGAAACTACTACAATTGCTTTTTCAAGACCGCCATTTTCTTTCAACCTAGTCAGAAGCGTATCGACATCACTACGCCTTTTGGCTATTAAGGCATAAACCACAACTTGATCAGTATTTTTTTGATTTGTCGTCAATTGAGTAACTAGACTACTTTTGCCCGATTTGCTGTCACCGAGTACCGCCAGACGTTGACCACGTACCACCGGAAACAATGCATCAATAACGGTCACCCCGCTCTCCAGCTGGGTATCCAATAACTTTCGGGAGTGTAGGGGTGGGGCAGCATTAAACACCGGCCAAACGGCATCAGTGGCGATTGGACCCTTACCATCAAGTGGATCACCGGTCACTGAAATCACCCGGCCAATGTAGTCTTTGCCAACTTTACTAACTAATTCTTGGTGTTGAATCACCGCAACTAGACCAGTTTGAAGGGTGGTATTGCCTAAGTGCAAGGCTACAACATAGTCGTCAAAAATTTGGTGAATAATACCTTTGGAGCCGTCTTCAAACATGATTAAGGAGTGAATATTACAAGGTTGCATACCAGAAAGCTTAACTAGAAACTTGTTAACGCCAATGACTTCACCAACTGGGTTGCCGGATTTCACCAGACTATCAAAATGTAGGCCTGTTGATGTTTTGGTGGCCTCACTCATTCAATTAAACCTTCTATTTCGCGAACCAACATTGGCTTATGCTTCTTAATATTTTCGCGCAAACTAAAATCAAAAAATTTGTTTTGGGCACGAATTGTACAACCAGCGCCAATGGTTGGTTGTAAACCAATTTTTAATAGTACCAGCGGATGAATTTCCGATCTCAGCCAAGTAATTAATTTTTGTAGAAAAAACGGCGAAGGGTCAGCACCAAAACTAATGTGCAAAACTGGTGCCTCCTTGTGCAAAACCACTAACATGTCAATTAGTCGTCGGCGGTCAGTTTTAACTAGCAGGTTTAATTTATTTAAGTTTAGCATTTCGTCCATCAGCCGGCTGCTCTTGGGTAAATTTACATTGGTGCCTGGTTTTCGAATTGCTGCCTGCATTAAAAATTCGTCAACCGACTCTGCTTCTCTTAGCAGTCTTGATGCGTCGATCCGCGTTACTACTGTCAAGGGTAATTGTAAAATGTTATGTTTAGGCCCCATTGGTTATATCCTGAATAATTTCTTCTTTGTGGGATTCCATGTCAGCCAAGATGTATTCCAGTTGATCATTGAGATCAATCTGATCACCAATCGCTGTTAGAACATAGTGGTTGACGATATCAGCCATATTGGTCTCAAAGCGCTTGAGAAGTCGGCCTTTTTCGTTAGTTAATTCTTTGACTAATTGTTGGCTCATCATCTGGCGCTGAAGATCAATCGCTTGTTGGGTTTTGGTTATCGAATTTATTGCCAACTGCTTGGCGTCATCGATGGATTCTTCATACTTGGAGAATTCGTCTTGTAATTTTTTGGTAATCTCGCTCTTCATGAATTCATTCAGCTGGGAAGTGGTTAGTCGTAGGTCTTGCTGTAAAAACATGGCGTTTTCACCGATAATCTTTTCGAAATGAAGCCGGCCTCGGTTACGCAACTCTTCACGAAACTCATCATTAAAGATGTGCTCAACGTCCTGTTTGGCCATCTCCGTAAAGTCTTTTTCAGCCTTATTACTGTTGCCAACCCTTAGAGCCATCCAGACAAAACTTGCCGTACAAGCCGCCAAACTGCCGACAATCAGTGCAAGTTCTCCGATATTCACTTTGGTATTACCACCCTAAACCATAAACGTTATTTCTTAGTAGTAAATATACCTTAAACACCCCAGATACGCCAGCCCAAAACGCAGCTTTATTATAGCCAGCATTTTATTTATAAATTTGGTGAGCTAAGCGACTAAACTATGCGATAGACTGAATGTCACTAAAGAGACCAGGCCAACCAATGCAATAAAGCGTTTGGAAAAGACGAGTGACTTAATTTTTGTTTTGGACATGACTAGGTTTTAGTATAGCGCGTTTAGTCAAGTTGGCAACTTGCTACCAGTGCATCGACAGTTTTTATGATGTCCGACTCGGTGGTATGACGGCCCATGGTAAACCGGAGGCTGGCACGTGCTGCTTTGTCACTCAGGCCGATAGACTTTAGGACATGCGATGGCTCATCATTACTAGCACTACAGGCCGAACCAACCGCACATTGAATGCCGTGGTCGTCCAGACGCATCATCAGAGTCTCGTTATCTTGACCAGGAATAGTCAAGTGTACGTTATTTGGCAGTCGCTGTTTCAGCGAACCATTGATTTGCGTGGTTGGCAGTCGCTGGCTAAGTTTTTCAAAAAATATATCTTGAAGTTTTTTTAGGCGCCTAGCTTCAGTTTGACGACCAGTCTGGGCTAGATTAAGCGCTTCAGCAAAACCAACTACCGCTGCGACATTCTCGGTACCACTTCGTCGATTAAATTCCTGACCACCGCCCAAAATTTGCGGTTCAATAATGGTGCTGGCCTTAATGAATAAAGCGCCGCATTGTTTTGGCCCATAAATCTTCCCACTGTTAATGGTCATCATGTCCACACCTAATCCTTTAACATGTAAATCCAAATAATTGGCCGCCTGACAAGCATCAACATGAAAATATAATGGTCGACTATTACCGGCTTTTTGGCGTTGCTTAACTAGCCCTTTGATCTCATTAGCGATCTGTTTAATTGGTTCGATGGTGCCTATCTCATTATTGGCATACATGATGCTAACCAAAACAGTTTGATCATTAATTAACTTGACTAGTTTTACGATGTCAACTTGCCCGTCGACCTTAACTGGAGCTATTTGATGAGAATAGTGTTTGGCTGGTTCAAGTACAGATTCATGTTCAATTGCACTGACAATCAAATTGCTGTCCGGGAAAGCCTGCATAATTCCATGCAACGCTAAATTATTGGCTTCGGTGCCGCCAGCCGTAAAAATTACTTCGCTTGGTCGGGCGCCCAACCAATTAGCCACTTTTGCTCGTGCCACCATCAAATCAGCCGCCACTTGGCGAGCAGCTGAATATTGAGCTGAAGCATTATAGAATTTTTGATCAAAATAGGGCGCCATAGACTTTAACACTTGAGGTTCAATTGGGGTGGCAGCAGCGTAATCAAGATATATATTTTTTGTCATAACCACCTTCTATGACAAGTAGATTACCTGTCGGTACATCTGTTTAAACACCTGTTGCTTATAAGCTTCAGCAGCCCGTTTTAAACGACCAGCTTCAGTTTTGGATAAACGTGTGTACTGTTGCCCATCCTGGGCTTTATAAATACCCTTGGGACGCACATCATAGCGAGTAGTCGTTTGGTGACGAAAGCCATTAATATCAATCCACTCTTCATGCCAAATCCAGGTTCGCTCGTCAAAACAAAAAAATTCCCGACGTCCGCCTGACATATTACCAAATAATTCACCGCCGATTTTAGCTTCATGACGAATTAAATTACGATACAGTTCAGCCCGGTGCTCGGTCTGTCGCTGCGCCAGGGTATATTTCATCATTCGCTGAATCATGACTTATCCCCAGTTGAGTTATACAGCTCTTCCAAGTATTGTCGGGCAGACGACTCTTCACTTAACTGATTCTCAGTTGTTGTTTGCCCCACATTAACCTTTGGGTCTATCTGATAGTTACTAGTAGCTTGACCAATGTCATCTGGTGTATTAGCCTCGGCCAAAACTATATTTTCAATAGCTTTGTTGATGATATTGATGCGCTGTTTTAAAGCGAGTATAGCTGAATCCAGTGGATCGGGTCGGTATTTTGATGATTGGTTATCATTCATAGTTTGTTAGTCCAGATTAAACAGTTTGGCTGCATTAGCAGTTGTGGCTGCCGCTAAAGTCTCAAGCGGTTCGTGCCGAAGCTGCGCCAAAAACTCAGCAACCACCCGCACATGTTTCGGTTGACAGATTGTACCTCTAAATGGAACAGGGGTCAAGAAGGGCGCATCGGTTTCCAGCAACAAATGGTCTAAAGGTATACTTTTAGCGGCCGATAATTGAGCTGAATTTTTGGTAAATGTCATGATGCCGTTTAAGCCGACCATTAAGCCCCGTTCTAAGACCTGATCGAGTTCTTTTTGAGTAGCACTGAAACTATGGATTACCCCTCTCACTTGATATTTGTCAAATATTGGCCAAAAATCATCAAAGGCATCACGGATATGAAAAATCATTGGCAAATTATATTCCGCTGCTAGATCTAACTGATACCGCAGTAATTTTACTTGGTCATCTTTAGACGAGTGCTCATAAAAATAATCTAAGCCGGCCTCACCGATGGCAACCACTTTCGGTTTGGTGGCTAAATCTCTGAATTGCTGAAGCTTAGATTGATCATTCACGTAATGTTTAGCTTCATGTGGGTGCAAACCAATACTGGCCCAAACTTTTGGTTCTTGCTCAGCCAACCTAATCGCTAGACGACTGTCCTCAAGTGTGCAGCCAACGCACATTAGCCCGGTCACGCCAGCTTTACTTGCATCATTAATCACTGTTTCGACGTTCAAAGGATAGTCCGGAAAATGAATGTGGCAATGGGTGTCAATTAACTCCAACATAGCTCTATTTTACACCTATCATTTTGTCTTATTTTATTGCCTGCATTGAAACGTGATTATAGTTACTGTACAATAGACATTAATATGCTCGCTCCAGTGGTTGTTACTCCAGAAGTGTATGTTGACGCCGTCATTTTTCAGCTAATCGATGACGAATTGGCGGTTTTATTAACGCAACGTGAATTAAATCCATTCAAAGGTAAATGGGCTTTGCCGGGAGGTATAAACCCAATTGAAGAAACCACTTACCGCGCCATGGAGCGAATTTTGAAGGAAAAAACCAATGTCAGGGTTTCGGAACTCGGTTTTATTGAACAACTCTATACCTTTGATACTGTCGTTGGTAACCCACGTGGTCCGGCCGTTTCGGTAATTTATGTGGGTCTAGGCAAAAACATTACCCCAAGAGCTACTCCAATCAGTCGTAATTCGCAGTTTTTTTCAGTAAAACAGGTGCCCAATTTGGCTTTTGATCATAATGAGATTGTTCACTATGCCCACCAGCGACTGAAGTCAAAGCTGTCGTATACTAACGCTGTTTTCGCTCTGCTACCCAAGTTATTTACGCTTTCACAACTTCAAGACTCCTATGAAGCTGTGCTGGAGCAATCTCTCGACAAACGTAATTTTCGTAAAAAATTCTTAAGTCTCGACCTTATACAGCCAACTACTGAATTCCAAATGACTGGCGCCCATCGCCCAGCCAAATTGTATAGATTCAATGTTCAATCGTTGTCCTACCTTAATCGAAGCTTTGATTAATACTCTTTAGGTAGCTTAAGCGTTTATCCACAGTTATATTTCTATATAGTGTTGACAATACACTAAGCAGAGTTACAATAAGGTTGTTAGTGTATCGATAACAATAAGGAGGGCTCAATGAACAAACAAATAATAAAAATTCTCAAACTTTGAGAGTTTAAGAAAGAGGGAGGTCTATTATGAACGCCAAGACATTTGAACACAGTCCATTCAGTGACGTCTATGTGCCTTACATAGTGTCGCCAAATCGGGCATCGCGTTCCAATCGATTGAGAGCGATTTGGGAAACAATGTCTAACTCATCGTTGCCATTTATGAGCCGATGGGTCATATATACTGCTTTAAGAGGTTGGTAAACTAAGCTTTCTTAGCTTTCGCCTTCTTAGTTATATCTTTACGTGGAAATAGCGTGCCTTTAATCGGCCGTACTACGCCTTCTTCAAACACATTTCGAATCTGAGTGGCTGTATTAGGTAAAAAGGGTTGTAGCAAGTCGGCAATCTCCAGTAGACAACAGGCTTGATAAGCCAATACTTCACGGAGGTGGTCAGCATCACCTTCTTTACTGAGTGCCCATGGCTTTTCTTCCTCAATATATTGGTTGAGTCCACGAATTTGCTCCCAGACATCATCAAGCGCCCGATCAAATCGACAATTGTCTAGTGCCTCACCATAATCAGCGGTGTCGTGTTGAGATTCGGGAATTTCGCCAATAATGCCATTTTGATATTGAATTATCATGGCTGCAGTTCGTTGAACGGCATTGCCCAGTTCGTTAGCTAATTCATTGTTATAAGAATCATGGAGTTTTTGCCAGCTAAAATCACCATCTTCATAACTTGGTATATGTCTAAGTAAATAATAACGAAGAGCGTCAACGCCATATTTATCGATTACTTCTTTGGGACTTATAACATTTTTCAAGCTTTTGCTTATTTTCTTGTTGTCCAGGGTGATAAAACCATGGACGTATAAAGTTTTTGGCAAAGGTAAGCTAAGTCCGAGTAAAATACCCGGCCAAATGGCGGCATGAAATCGTAAGATATCTTTGCCGATAACTTGGTAATTGGCAGGCCAAAATTTTTTGAAATCTTGGTGCTCAGGATAACCCAAGACTGTTAGATAATTCATTAGCGCCTCGAACCAGACGTACATGACCTGAGTTTTGTCACCCGGTACCGGAATACCCCAATCAATCTTGTCCTTCGGACGAGAAATACTAATATCCTCTAGTCCTTCATTGATAACTTGCAAAATCTCATGTTTTTTGGAAGCGGGGATAATTCGTAGTGAACCACTTTCCACAGCATGTTGGATCTCTTGAGTATATTTACTCAATTTGAAAAAATAGTTCTCTTCTTCGACTTTTTCATACTTACGGTTGTGAGCCGGACAAATGCCTTTGTTTGCACGCACCACTGCATCAGTAAAAAAAGCTTCGTCGCCGGTACAGTACCAGCCAATGTATTTACCTTTATAAATATCGGCGCTTAGATTCTTCCAGATAATTTGAGCACGTTGTTCGTGGCCAGCGTCAGTGGTTCTAATAAACCGATCATTACTAATGTTTAGTAGGGCACAAAGCTCTCGAAATTTGGCACTAACGTTATCAGCAAACTCTTTGGGTTTTAATTTGTGCTCAGCAGCTTTTTCCGCAATTTTACCGCCATGTTCATCAGTTCCAGTGCTAAAAATAACCTGATTACCATTAAGCCGAGCATGACGAGCAATGACGTCAGCTTGAATTAACTCCAACGCATGACCGATGTGCGGCTCATCGTTAACATAGGGAATAGAAGTAGTAACATAGAAGTTCATAACGCGCCTTATTATAACAGAATGAAAGAGGTCGTTTTACTGTCTTAGCTTAAGCGACAATGCCCAACTCGGCTTTCGCGTGAGGATCGCCGAACTCTTCAATGTATTGCTTAACGTTATCAAATTGTGTAGCGCTTATCAGTTCTTCGGCTTGCAATATTTTAACCATACTTGCCACTCCCAAAGCTGGAGTAATCTCAACTCCCGTTTCAGACAGCACTTGCGGTGCTCCACCTTCTTCGCGGTCCAGCACTACAAAATAGTCAACCACCGTTAAGCCCGCTTCACCTAAAGCTTTGATGGTGCTGATTTTAGAAGCGCCATCGGTCACTACATCGTCAAATTCAGCCACTCGGTCGCCTTGATTAAACCTACCTAGAATTGGTGTTTTGTTGCCAGTTGTTTTAAATAGATCCACCCGTGGTTGCAACAGGCTCATTTCGGTTTGATCTGCAATCATCGCCGCATAGGAAGTCATTGCTTCGGGTGTGCCAGCAAAATGATCATAAATTTCGTCAAATTGAATATTTTCATTTTTACTAACATCGATTGCTCTTTGTTGAGCTAAGTCAACCATGTTTCCAATGATCAAATCGCGTGTTTCAACGTCGGAAATACCAGGCCTGGCATCAAAGTAGTGAGGTGACATCCGTTCGCTCTTTAATCTTGCGTACTTTTCTGGGTCTTCTTCAATTCCGAACAAACCTTCGGTATACAAATGGACTGCGAGTTCGAGTTGTTGTTCTGGGTCTAGCAATAATTCTGACATATTAAAATATCCTTTCTGCCGCCTTGGCAAATTGCTCCGCCGCGTGTTCTGGCGGAAAACCATTCTTCTTATCTGATTGCGTAACTGCACTGCCAGCAACTACAAAGTCAGCACCTGCATCAAATGCAGCTTCTGGGGTCGCAATTTGCCGTTGACCTTCGTTGGCTACACCACCCTTCAATACCATTCCGGGCACAACGGTAAGCAAACCGTCAAATTCCGAGCGAGATCTAACAATTACCAAGCCAGACGCAGAGCAAACAACACCTGTCAGCCCAGCTTCTAGAGCGCGATACGTCCGATCCAAGACTGCCCCTTCTAGGTCTTTGCCAGTAAGTTGTTCTACTTCAGAAGGCTCATCGTCAGGTCCGCGCTTATCATCTAAAGAGGTGAGTATAGTTATCCCCAAAATTCCACCAATATTACCGATTTTATCTTCTAGGAATGGGTTTAGCTCATCTGGACTAAGGTTTGCAACCGCTTCATTTCGTCCTTCGACAGCAGCCTTCATCATAGCAACTCCACCAGAAGAATGTATTGTTATAAGTGAAGAGCCGACGCTTGCTAAGTTTCTTGCTCGATTCTTAACAGTTTCAGGTGTATCGTGCAATTTCCAATCTAACATATCTAAATAGCCTGCATTAGCCAGTCGGTTAACTGAATCCCTTACACCATCCAGATCAGCACCGTCATTCTCTTTTGCGATACCGATAAAATCCCCAACGCGTCGCATCATTTCATCAGATTCTACATGACTCATATTATCCAATGCCAAGATAATTCTGTCGCTTGGCTGTTGAAAGTCTTGTAAAAATGCTTCTCGAGCTGACATTTTCCCTCACTTCTCCCACCAATTATTAGGTATAAACATGGTAACAAATAAAAATGTGTTGAAGTAAAGTCTTTGTTACAACAAGAAATATGTTAACAAGCGTAGTCCTGGTCAAGCTTACCTTTAAATTGGATAAGCCAAGTGCCGCCGCCCGTAAAATCATGACCAGTGCAATATTTTGCCGCTTGCTTTGCAGTTGTCCAAGTGGTTGCCCCCCAATTAGGTAGGTTATTTTTCCAACTATCGGTAATAGTTTGCCATTGAACAGTGGTGCTATATATACCAACCGTCGTGACTCCAGAGTTTTTCAAGGCATCGGTTTCACCCTGCAAGCTGTTTTGGTTTTGAATTGGATCGTTTGACCAAGTATTCTGTGTTTCGACATCAAGCCACCAAGTCGAACTACGCACACCAGCATTTGCGGACGCATTGTAAGCGTATAGACCAGCATTATAACCGTAGTTGTAAGCCAAACAGTTATTATCACCCGAAGCACAAACATGTGGACTTGAAGCATTAACATTTGAGGAACTACTATTCCAACCAGTATTTACATAAAGACTAAGACTACTGAAGTAAGACGCTTCTTTAGCCAGACAAGGACTTGTGGAATAGCCCAGACCGTTAGTAACTCCAACTACACCAAAGGCTATGCCAGTCGGTTTTTTGACACTACAATTTGGCCACGATATATCTACACCGACCGTACCAGAGCTGTAAATACCCTGAGCTGAAGCCGTACTTCCTAGCAATAAAAGACTAATGAACGACGTACTAAATATGGTTATGAATATTTTCATGTTTCTTTATTATAACGTGCTGACCCAGATGAATAAACTAAACAAAGTCAAATACGCTCAGCTAAACACACAGAAAGAACTGTATAATAATTTATCATGGTGCTACTGCTTATAAGTTTTTTGGCTGGTATATTAACTATTCTAGCGCCCTGTGTCATGCCCGTGTTACCCGTTATAGTTGGTGGCTCAATTGGCGACACTGCCAAACAAAAGTTTCGACCATACTTAATTGCCGGCAGCTTGGCTGCTTCAATAGTCTTGTTTACTCTTCTTCTAAAAGTCAGCACCTTATTTGTTGGCTTGTCACCTAATATATTGACCTATATTTCGGGCAGTTTAATAGTCCTGTTGGGCGTAGTGTCTATTGCACCGGAATTATGGGAAAAATTTATGATTACGCTAAACTGGCAGGCTGCCTCGCAACGATTTCTTGGCCGAGGAGAGCGAAATAAAGACAAATATGTTGGCCCAATAATTGTAGGCATAGCGCTTGGGCCAGTCTTTGCCAGCTGTAGTCCAACTTACGCGTTCATTTTAGCATCAGTTTTACCCCATAGTTTTGTATCTGGTCTAGTTTATCTAGTCGCTTACAGTCTTGGATTGGTGCTAGTGTTACTCGTCGTGTCTCTTATAGGTCGTAAGTTTGTACGTAGATTTTCATGGGCATTCGATACACACAGTATTTTCAGACGTTCGACAGGTATTTTATTCATACTAGTCGGTATTTTAATTATTACTGGTCGTCAGATTAGTGTCGAAACGTGGATAGCCAATCACTTACCATTTGACGAGACCAGACTAGAGCAAACATTATTGTCTACTCAACATAAATCATCAGCAACACGCGTTAACCAAAATCGTCCTCAAGCTGTTAATAGCCATGTATTAAATACTCGGCCAACAGCAGCACCCGATTTTCAAGACTTAACTAATTGGATAAACAGCCCCGAGCTAAACTTGGCGCAGTTACAAGGCAAGGTAGTGCTCGTTGATTTTTGGACATATTCCTGCATCAATTGTATCCGCACCATACCCTATGTTGAAAAATGGTATCAAACTTATCAAAAGGATGGGCTTGTGGTAATTGGCATAAATACACCCGAGTTTGCTTTCGAACACAACCCGTCGAATGTTCAAACTGCTGTTAAAAAATATGGCATTACTTATCCTGTTGCACTTGATAATATGTATAGCACCTGGGACGCTTTCAATAATAACTCTTGGCCTGCCGATTATTTAATCGACAAAAATGGATATATTAGGTATGTCGCCCTCGGTGAAGGTGATTACGGCAAGACAGAAGAGGCTATTCAAGCATTGCTTGGTATTAACCAACGACTTAACACACCAGACTCTAACGTGCCAATCTCCCGAAGCCAAACGCCAGAAACTTACTTTGGAGGTGACAGACGAACTGGATTCGCTGGCTATTCTATGCCCAGTTCAAATAACGGCGGATCTTATAGTTTTACACCAACCTTAGTTGATAAGTTAGCGGTAAATGAATGGACCCTAAGCGGTGATTGGGTAACAACCCCGCAGTACATCACCAGCACCGATGACAACGCCACACTTACCTTTAATGTTGCCGCAAAGGATGTTTATGTGGTAGCTACTAGCTCTGACGACCAGACCAAGCTTGTCAAAGTTACTTTACCAAATAGCAATACACAGTTCGGCGCCGATGATCCTGATGGCCTGTTACAAATCAATGGTTCAAGACTTTATCATATTGTTTCGCTCAAGCAGTTTGGAACAACGACCATTACTCTTAATGTTCCTAAGGGTACGTCACTTTATACATTTACCTTTGGAAGTTAATTTAAAACCAAGAATATTACTTATTGATTTATTGAGCATGGCGAAAGAAGTTACTAGTCCCCTGAGGGAATACACCCTGAAGTATTGATTGACTGCGGTGCGGATTGAATCAGTAGCTAAGGCTTTGCAAAATCAGTTCTGCTGTTTTAACTTGGTCTTTACTCTTAAATTCATCAAGGGTCATTGAAGTTGGTTCACATGCTACAGGACCACAATTTGTTTTAGAGAATTCCCCGATAAATCGTACTGCCTGACTTGTGGTTTTACTGGCAGGATAATACGGCCCAATTTTTAATGGTTGGTTACAATCAGCCCATTTACTTAAGCCAATAGCGTAGTGGGTTAGTTTATTGTTGTTTGTTGTTCCAACTTCAGTATAAATATTCACATACAGTTTGCTGTTTAGGCCTTTGACTGAAGAGATATTATTTGCTGCTGAACAGGTTGGTGCACCACCTAAACCTTGTGTTTTAACTATATCCATATCCAAGTGGAAATCATTGGTGGCATTTAGTACTATTTGCTCACTTATTTGAGGATTATTTGTAATATCTACGGGTACGAGATTCCAGCTTTTTGGATATCTGAATGAAAACCCTTCACTGGTCGACTTATATGTTTCCCACCCAGAATATGAGTAAGCGTTAGTCTTTGCGGTAGGTTTTGTTACTGTAGTGGCCTTTGCGGTAGCGTTGTAAGTAGTATCGGTGTTTTTCTTAGCATTCCAAACATACCAACCTACACCACAAACTATACTAATGATAACTAATATTAAGATGACTTCTATGGCTGAAAAGCCTTTGTTATTTAGTTTTTTCATAATGCTTTAAGCATAAGCTTAACTGGATTTTTTGACAACAAAAAAGCCCGACATAAAGTCAGGCGTTTTTGGAGGAGCTGCCGGATACAGGCTCTTAAGATTCGCTCGACAACGTGTCAACTTTGTCGCCACGCTCGCTTGGCAAGCAAGGAAAACTCAAATGTTCACTGAACATTTTCACCCTCTCGGGCGGCACTCGGAGCAAATTCCCAACAAAAAAACTCCATCCCAAAAGGGATCGAGCTTTTTTGGAGGAGCTGCCGGGTACCGCCCCCGGGTCCATCGGTTTACAATGTTAGTCATCTACAAGTTTAGGTCATTTAGATGTAAGAAATGTAACCGGTAAATGACCAAAAAGTTACAAATCTTTGATTCAAAGTCTTAGCTAAACTAGCGAATCAATTAGTTCAGAGCAATCAGAAAATATGACATGCACTAGACGTAATCTGATGTCGCGTCAGGCACGGCTGTAATCAATTAAGCTACAGCTAGTGCGTAGTTAGGTTTAAACAAACTAGCTACGCGATCCAAGAATTTTGCAATTATTGGGGTTTACCTATAACGCTGATAAGCGACTTGCTAACTAACTTGTAAAGGTCCAATGTCGAGCTTAAAATTCAGCCCCGTAAGCACATATTACCATAAAAACTATGAAAATACAAGGTTAGCAGTTAGCCCAAGGTGTTAAATATCATACAGCAGTATCAGTTCAATTACCGTTTAATTAATACCTAATGGAGAAAACCGACAAACCTTATGCTTTATTTGATATTGATGATTCGATGTACGACGGATTATCGCTTATACCTTTAATGAATTGGCAGGTTAGTAATGGCATTATAACTCCTGAATCACTATGGGAATCAGAGTTCGCTCGAGTTGGCTATCGAGAAGATCGCGGTAATTTCCAACACGAAAACGCTACTCAAACCCTACTCCAGCTTTACGCACAGGCATTAAAGGGTGCGCGATATTCCGACGTCCAAAGTTCAACCAATGAGTTCTACAAACAAACTAATGGATTCTATGACTTCGTTGCACCGACTGTTGAAGCGTTATCCAAGACCCATGATATTGCGATTGTTACAGGTGAGCCGCAATTTATCGCCGAGGCAGTAAAAAATAGATTTAGCATCGAAACTAGTTTTAGTAGTGAATATGAGGTGGACGAAGGTTTTGTTACAGGTGCAATAACTTCCTATCTAGCTACTCGTCATGAAAAACGTGAAGCTATAGCGCCATTTGTAAATAGTCGTCGATACGAGGGTTCGTTTGCATTCGGTGATTCAGATAATGATACTGAGATACTAAAGGCCGCTGAGCATGCCGTTTGCATTAAGCCTAATGCTCGTTTAAATATTACAAAGAAAGCTCATGAGATAATGCATCGAGACCTTATCGCTCTGGGAGTATCACCTTACGATATGAGTGTTGTAGTTAAACCTCACGATTGGACAATAATACCGGCCGACCAATTAACATCCAACGCCGTTTTAGGCGTGGTACAAAAACATTACGACAGTAATCAACAACCCGATAAATCAGTTTAGTGACTAGCCCGCGCCGATTCTTCGCGTTCATGGTGCATCATATGTTTAGACGGGTGGTAAATCGCCCAGAACAATAAGCCGCCAGCTAAGATGGTGATACCGCCTATAAGTACTGGGGCACTAATGGCTATCGAAGCCGCGAGATAACCACTCATGGCAGCTGGTATAGCTTGAGCCAGGGCTTGGACAGAGAAGTTAATACCAAGTACCTCACCTTGAATTTCCGGGCCAACCGATAAGCTAACTAGCGCCGTACTATTAGCAATGGTTTGGCCGATAAAGACCGCAAATAGTGGTGTTACCATCAATAGTTGACTTGTGTTATGCGCCCACAGTAAAGCAAACAAACCAAGCCCGACGCCAAACAAACTGACACGTAAAACGTTATAAGGTTTAACTTTTTTAGCCACGTTTGGTGTAATTACTGCTTGAGTAAAGGCAATTAGTAGCCCAATGTAGGCGAAATAATCACCGACATTATTTTGAGTAAAGTGTAGTTTCTGAATTAATAGCACCTGGAAAAAGGTCTGGAAAAACATAAAGCCGCCCCAAAAAAGAAAGATAGTCGGGAAGATAACTCTTAGGCCAGGATAAGTAGCGGCGGTAGCGATATTTCGGAATGATTGAGTTACTTTGATTTTTACATTTTTCATATGTTGATGGGTTTCGGGTAGTAAAAGTAGGATCAGCAAAACATTGATGGTACTCAAAATAGCCGTAAACCAAAACGGTGTAGCTGGATTGAACCAGTGCGGTGTATGGAATAATCCAAACACACTGATGTTTGGACTGCCCATTTTGGCACCGATATATGGGCCAAGCACAAAACCCATACCAAAGGCCGCCCCAATTAGGGCAAAGTTTTTGGTCCGTTTCTCCGGTGGAGTGACATCCGCAATAACGGCTTGGGCAACACTTAAATTACCGCCAGTGATACCGTCAAGAGCTCGACTGAAAAATAACAGTGGTAAATTGCGAGTAATAATACCGATTGCAAATAAAACATAACCAATGGCTGTGCCGGCAATGCTAAAACCCAATAGTTTTTTTCGGCCAAATCGGTCAGATAACTGCCCCAAGATTGGTGTGGAAAAAAACTGCATTAACGGATAAATTGCTAATAGCCAACCCAGTAATATCAAGCCACCTTTAAAAGTCCAACCAGCTGGAAGCAGATAGTAGGGCGAGTGTGGATTAGCAAGCAATTGGGGGATTATCGGAATCAGGATTCCGACGCCCAGTACATCCAAGAAAATAGTAAATATTACTGCCGGTAGAGCTCGACCTGCCATTTTTTCTTTGAATCTGTCCATTTTATCGCCTTTCTCTATTAATTTTTCATAAAGTTAATGTTTATCACCAAAGCTATCGCCACTACAGGCATAGTCGTGCATGATCTTTAATATTTCTTGCAGCTCATTTTGCTGCTTATCGCTTAATCGGGCAAACATCGGCGCATGGTAATTATTCAAAATTTCCAAGGCTTTGTCTGTTAGTTTTTCGCCCTTCTGGGTAGTACGAGTCAAATGCTGTCGTCGGTTTTCGGGACTAGGTACACGTTCGAGTAACCCTTGTTTTTTCAATAAGTTAATCTGTCGGCTAATGCTAGCTTCGGTTTGGCCAAGCCGTTCAGCGATTTGTTTTTGCTGCACCTGGGGATGCCACTGTAAAACCATTAAAATTTTGAACTGCGAAAAGCCAATACCTAATTGTTCTTGCAGGGCTTGATCAGAATGCCGTTGTAAAACGAACGACAAATGTTGCAATCTATAACCAATGTTGTTTGATGGACCCATAGTATTCAATCTAATACCAGTGTACAAGGAAAATACTTAACAAGTCAAGTATTAAGGTAGGGAAGTCGGCTTATATTATTAAGTCTTAACTAATTTAGAAATACGATGCCAATCATTTAAAGTTAAATTCTGTGGTCGAGCCCGTGGATCAACGTCAGCTTTGTCCAAAATGGTGGCTACTTCCCTTTTATCTTTATGAAGTCCGCCGCTCAGTGAATTTAGAAGTGTTTTCCGGCGATTGCTAAAACCAGCTTTGACCACCCGAAAGAAATGGGCGTCATCAATATCTGGAAAAATTGGTTGACTATGTTTAGTTAACTTCAAAATCTGTGAATCAACTTTGGGTGGCGGTGTAAACAGGTCTGAGGTGACTACCCTGTCAAGTTCTGGTTGATAATAATATTGTGTAGCGACCGATAACATTGACATGTCGCCTGGTTTAGCCGCCACCCGCTCAGCCACTTCTTTTTGGAGTAATAAAACCATCCGATGTGGCGGGTTGGGTGACTCTGACAATCGCCGAAGTAAATGGCTGGTTAAATAATAAGGTATGTTAGCCACTACTTTGTATCCTTCTGGTAGTTCAGTTAAGTCATAGCTCAAAATATCTTGATGGATGACTTTTAAATTGCCGGCCGACAGCCGTTCGGGTAATAACTGAGCCAATTCACGGTCGAATTCGACAGCCACGACTTCTTTGGCACTCAACACTAATAATTCCGTTAAAGTGCCTAGACCAGGGCCTATTTCCAGCACCACATCAGATGGTGTAATTTCGGCAGCACTATGAATAGCATCTAAACTGTCCTGATCAGTTAGCCAATGTTGGCCAAGTGATTTTTTACCAAAGGGTAATTGCATGTTTTGATTTTAACAGATGGCTGGGTGTTTTAGGCCTTTACCACGAGTGGTAATTAAGCCAGTGGTTGTAAGCCGCGCCCCAACTACCATAACGCCCCGTCGCATAACCACTACACCATTTCAACTGGGTTACAGGGTTGCTCATCCAATCACCGCCGGCTGAGGACATTTTGATAGCTGGAGTCGATTGGCACAGACCAAAGCCATAGCCACTACTTGGATCATGAATTGGTTGATATGACGCTGGGCAATAACCGATTTGGCCTTGCCATTTAGTTGGACACCAACCAGATTCACGACTGATGATGTAATTGACATATGCATAGTCGCTGGACCGAATGCCCGCTGCCGCCATAATACTGCCAGTATCGGGTGGAATATAGATTGCCGTGCCACGGGCAATAATTTCAGTAACCGGATCAGTTACTATGACCGATTGGATAACATGGCGTCCGGTTTCTTGACCATTACGCATATCAATCTGATAAGTCACTATCCTTTTACCGGACGAGCCAAGCTGACGAATAGCGGTCGAGCCAAAACTTAGGTTAGGATCACTAATTACTTGGGTCGGTGCACCAATAGCTTCTTCAACAGTTGTAAGCTGGGTGCCATTTCGCACCACAAATATTTGAATGCTTGGCGTAATTGGTGTGTTGCGAGCCGGCCGAAGTTCGTCGCCAGGTTCAATTTTAATACCCTTATCCTTAAGTAATAGAGCTACCGTTTTAGCATGAGTTCGAATGGTCACTGGCGTGCCATACAGATTAACGTATACAGGTGTGGCGCGTTTTATGACAATCTTTTGGCCAACAATACCTTCTTTTAAGAGATTATCGATTGGCGCCACGTCGACATTATCTTCGGGGTAAACCTTCAGGCCAGCCTGTAAAGCGACACTACGTGGGGTGGTTGCCGCACTTAATGTCTGGATTCGTTTGTCTCCATCAAAAACCGTTACTGGTCGGGCACGGTAGATATTAATTCTAAAGTCGTCCTCTAAAATTGGTGTATCTAGTGACGGTTCGACCACATCACCTTCATTAAGCGTAACTTTAACCCGTTTTAAGAAATCAGCGACTGTTGGTGCACGAGTTAAAATAGTTTGTTTTTGACCATTAATGTTGAACTTCACCACCTTGGCATCACTTGCGCCAATAGTCCGACCGCCAATGCCAATGAATAGTATCATGGCCATGAAAAACATCACCACAAAAGTGCTTACCGGTATAAAGAACGGGTGCTGGCTAAGTTTAAGCCACCTCGGGGTGTATCTACCGGTTTTCCGCTTAAACAGCACTTTTGGTTGGATTAATTTCGTAAATTTCATAAGACAAAACTAACTATTGCTTGTGCTAAAACAAGCTAATTATTAGTGTAACAAACTCTCAGCGGTGCTGCCATGAATCTAGAAACATGACCGTGTCTTTGGCGGCCGTAGAGAGATTGACTTCATTAATTGGCACCCAAGCGGCATCGACGATTTCGAGCAAACGAACTTTTGGCTCAATCATTTCTTCAACCTGAGTAAAATAACAAATGTAGCGATAGCGTAGTCCTCGATTACCAGAAACACCTTCTTTTAGTAACGTCAGCTGATCTGGTTTTATCAAAATGCCAGTTTCTTCTCTGGCTTCACGAACAGCACCGGTTGTTGGTTCTTCACCACGGTGCAAGCCGCCGCCAGGCAGCGACCACTGGCCGGCTGAGTGCCAACTATGAACCAACAAAACTCGGTCCTGATGAATGACTAAAACCCGGGTGCGCTTATTAAAACGAAGATACAACCAAAGCAGCGGCCAACTTGACCAAAACACTATTTGACCAGTCAGTTTCCAAAGTTTTTTCATAGTTTAATCAGTGGCGCAAAGGAAATGTTAATCTTCTTGCTGCCCTTCCCTTTAAAGTAAATCGTGGCGTTATCGCCTTCAATTTCAAGTACCGTACCAATTCCAAAAATTTCATGCTTAACACTGTCGCCGTCATTTAATTCTGGTACGTAACGCGGTTCCTCGTCATTGACTGCTTGATTTACATCGTAATCATAGCTGATTTGGCTGGATTCATCGTACTGCAATTTACCGTCAATATCACTCAAAAACCGACTTGGTGGGTTATGTTGAGTACCGCCATACAACTGCCTAGTAGTGGCGAATGACAAATATAACTCCTCTTTGGCGCGTGTCATACCCACGTAACACAGGCGGCGTTCCTCTTCCATTTCAGATTGATCATACAGTGCCCGGGAATGTGGAAAGATGGTTTCTTCCAGTCCGGTCATAAAAACTACTGGGAATTCCAAACCTTTGGCGGCATGTAAGGTCATGAGCGTTACGGCATTACTATTAAATTCAACTTTATCAACATCGCTAATTAAGGCCATCTCTTCCAAGAAACCATCCAGTCCCAAATCTTGATAATTCTGAGCAACACTGATCAATTCACGAACGTTTTCTTGGCGTGATTCGGCCTGTGGGGTTTTATCGTCGAGATAGTCAAAGTAGTTAATCCGACGCAGCAAACTGTCGATTAAGCCGGGTAAAAAAGTATCGGTCATAATTTCACGTAGCGACCTAAGAATATCACCAAGTTCATTCAAACCATTACGAGCTTTAGTTGTCAGTGTCGGACAATCGGCCACACTATCTAGAGCTTCCTGGAGGGTCAGTTTATTAGTAGCTTGCCAATTATAAAAATTTATTAGCGATTTGGTGCCAATCCCGCGTGTCGGTACATTGACGATACGCTCAAAACCGACTTGATCATTTGGTTGGTAAAGTAAGCGCAAATAGGCAATCACGTCTTTGACTTCTTTGCGATCATAAAATCTTACCCCGCCAACTATTCGGTAAGGCACGCCATAGCGAATCATGGTCTCTTCAATTACGCGGCTCTGGGCATTGGTACGATAAAGTACCGCAAAATCTTCAAAATTACGAAACCGCATACTGGCGGCGTTTTGGATTCGTCGAACAATTGCTTCACTTTCGGCCCGCTCATTATTCATTTGAATAATCGCCACTGGCAGTCCCTGACCAGCTTTAGTCCAGAGTTTTTTATCAGAACGCTGGCTATTTTTTGTAATAACCGCGTGAGCGGCATCCAAGATTGCTTTAGTGCTACGGTAATTTTGTTCGAGTTTAATAATCGTTGTTTTCGGATAATCTTTTTCAAAATTTAAGATGTTTCGAAAGTCAGCGCCACGCCACGAGTAAATGCTTTGCCAGTCGTCACCAACCACCGCAATGTTTTGAGACGGACTGGTTAGTAATTTCACAAGTTTATATTGGGCGGCGTTAGTGTCCTGGTATTCATCGATCATGATGTACTTGAACTGGGCTTGCCATTTGGAACGAACTTCAGCATTTTTTTCAAGCAGATGCACCGTTCGGCCAATTAAATCATCAAAATCAAGTGCCGTATTGTCCTTTAAAATCTTTTCATAAAGTGGGAAAACTTGGGCTGCGGCCTTGTGCAATGGTCCGCTACCGATACCAGAAAATTCTGACGGAGTAATAAGTTCATTCTTAGCACTGGAAATTAAGCCAGCCATACTTCGTGGTGGAAAACTTTTTTCATCCAAACGAAGTTGTTTGGTGGCCTGTTTGATGGCACTTAAACGATCTTGTTCGTCAAAAATTATAAAATTCCGAGCGAGCCCTGTATATTCACCGTCTTGCCTCAGTATCCGCACACAAATTGAGTGAAACGTACCCATGAACGGCATGAAACTACGATTGCCAGCTTGTTCACCAAGAAGTTTAGCCACCCGTTGGCGCATTTCGTTAGCCGCTTTGTTGGTAAAAGTTACAGCCAGGATATTATATGGACTAGCTTTTTTGCCGGCAATTAAATAAGCAATCCGATGGGTCAGTGTTTTGGTTTTACCGCTGCCAGCGCCGGCTAATATCAATAGCGGACCCTCTGTGGTTTTTACTGCCCTAGCTTGCTCCGGATTCAATCCAGTTAATAAATCTTCTAACACTTATACATTTTAGCAAAGCGTGATTAAAGATCAGTGATGGATTTAAAGAATGTAATTACTTGTTGACGATCTGTGTCTGATATAAGTATGTTGTGGTTCGTATTATATTTCTTGACCTGCTTTTCTAATTCGTCGGGAGTCCAATTTTGAGGAGTTTTGTCTACGTACTCAAAACCAATTGTCGAGATCTTTTTATTGCTTATCGCCTTCTTATCGCCGTTGATTATAAATCCACCGCATTGCCCCTTAGATATTGACTCAGTTATATAGTAGTTAGATGCTTTCTCCAAAAATCTCTCATTCTGATATATGCCAGTTGCAAGCTTAGTCGGTATTGAAAAACTAACAGGTGTGTATGCATAGCACTCGTGGCCAGCAAGAGGTTGTTGTGGTGTATCTGTGTATGCGTTGGGGCCGAGCTTCCACGAAGGGGAAATTACTACTACATCAACTTTGGATTGATGTGAGAAAGTAATAATTTGTCTTGAACCAATTTCTCTAGCTTTATTTATGGCATCAGCGTTGTCCTCAACTTTGACATCTCCCCACTCTTTGGGATAGTTAAATTTAAAAGCTAGATCTTTGTTTTCATAGGACATAAAACCAGCGGGTAAAGTATTGGTTGTTGAAGCAAAACTATTAGAGTTAGCCTTGTTAAGTGTATCGTCAGTTTTTTTAGTTGAGTCATAAACTTTCCAGCCGACGCCACCAATCATAACTATAATTACAAGTATTAATAATCCCTCAACCCAACTGAAGCCATTTTGATTTAATTTTTTCATGATTTGTCCTTAATTATTTATCAGGTTAACAATTGGTTTAGCATTGGTCTTGATGGCACCGGAGTCAATTAATAGATCGCCAATAATAACAAAGACTATTAATGACACAATTATTAAGAGTATGAGTGTTTGAGTATTTCGACTTTGCTTGCTTTGTCCGATTGGTATGACGTATTTGCCTTCAGCTACAAGTTTTTCAACCATTTCCTGGTGGTTTTTATCTGCGATGGTCTGTTTGTTTTCTCGCTTTTTGTCATTGACTGAAGCATCAATTTCTAGGTTGGTTTCTGGAGGTTTAGAGTCATCAATTTCAGATTTTTTATCGTCTTCTTTATCAGTTTCGCTATCTTGTTCTTGTTTATCTTCTTCTGATTGAGCTTCTTTGTTGTCGCTGGGTTCTTCTTCGACAGGTTCAAGATCTTTGGCTTGGTTACTTACTGTTTTCAGATCTTCTGAATCGTCGTCATCTGATACTTCCGGATCGGTCGAAGCATGCTCACCTTGCTTAAGCGTTGGGTCTTTAACAATCGAGCGATTAGTAACAATGATTGGCCGGCCAGTTGAAGACGGTGCCGATTTACCCGGTTTAGTGATATCAAAGGTTTTTTTCTTACTCATCGCTGGATTTAGACTTTTTGTGAATTATTTTATCGGCCTTGTTAACAATGCCCGAAAATTTGTGGGCATTTAAGCTGGCTCCGCCAACTAATACTCCATCACAATCTTTGAGATTTAAATAACTAGTGACTGATTGGTCGTCCACACTGCCGCCATATAAAAGTCTTAGCGATTCAGATGCTTTAGTGCCATATAATTCGCTAACTTGTTTTCTAATGAAGATAAACTGCTTTTGCATATCATCAGGTTTGGCCAGTTCGCCGCCAAAAGTACTAATTGCCCAAACCGGTTCGTAGGCGATTACCATATCACCAACTTCACGATCGGTTAAGTTGGACAAGCCAGTTATTATTTGGTCGTGCAGGACTTGCCGCGCCTCGCCATTATGGCGTTCTTGATTAGTCTCACCGACGCATAGTAGTGGTGTAATTTCATTGCGAACACAAGCGGCGACTTTGTCACGAATCAAATCTAAACTCTCGTTAAAATATAGCCGTCGTTCGGAGTGACCAATAATTACGTAGTTGACCAGGTCTTGGAGCATCGTAAAACTAACTTCACCTGTGTAAGCACCTTCGTCTTTGAAATAAGCATCTTGCGCGGCCAGGCCAAACTTACGACGGTCGATCTGTACGCTTAGAGGTTGTAGTGATAACATACTTGGTGCTAAAACTACTTCAATATCGCGATGAAGCTTAATTTTGGTCTGAAGCTCGTGCGCCAAATGACTGGCCTGCGACGAGTTCAGGTTCATTTTCCAGTTACCGACGACTAGCAGTTTTTTCATGACTAATTATGCTTTTGCTTAATTGTATCATTTAACGGTGTTTATTTTCTAACGCTTCGACGCCTGGTAGTTTTTTGCCGCTCATTAATTCTAAACTGGCACCACCGCCAGTTGAGACATGATCAAAGCAATCAGTTAATTGACGTTCTTCGATATATCCGACAGTATCGCCACCGCCAAGCAAACTAAATGGCTTGTGACCAAACTCGCCGAGTAGTCCCTCGACAATTATTTCGGTACCGTGGGCAAAGGGGCCAATCGGTCCTTGGAGGCCAGATGTTTCAGTTACACCGAGTGCGCCGTTCCAAATTACTGTACTAGCCAGTTGAATGCCGCCAGCAATAAAGGCACCAGAAAACGGACCTACATCGAGGATTAGTTCGTTATCCTTTACTTGGCCTGTTTGACGTGATGGTTGTTTGGGATAGTTTTCGATATCGGCAATTACGTGGGCATCCCAGTCTACTATTCGAGTCTTGGCGGTTTTATCGATCTTGGTAGCCACTACGCCGTCTTGGGGTAAGTAAAAAATAAATGGCTGTTTCTTGGCCTTGGCTCGGGCTTTGTTGATTATTTCTCTAGCGACCGAGACTTCATTTTTTTCAACTTTTGATTTGCCGACATCAATGCCCTCCGCAAACAAAAACGTGTTAGCCATGGCGCCGCCAACTGCGACAAAATCAGCAATATCAATAAAGCGTTTTAGGATTTCGATTTTGTCGGAAATCTTGGCGCCGCCAATTATGGTCATTAGCGGACGTTTTGGCTGCTCCATCATTTCAGTAATAGTTGTCACTTCCTTGGCTAATAGTAAACCGGCCACACTTGGAATGTGCCGAGTAATTGCATCAGTGCTAGCATGAGCTCGGTGAACCACACCAAAACCATCCTGCACAAAGATATCCGCTAAGCCAGCCAATTGTTCGGCAAATTTGTTATCGTTAGCTTCTTCCTGAGGATGAAAACGTAGATTTTCAAGCAGTAAAATTTGGCCTGGTTTAAGTGATTTGGCTTTAACTTCAACATTAGGACCAATACAGTCATTAGTAAACTCGACATTTTTATCTAGCAGTTTGCTAAGTCTTTTGGCAATCGGCGCCAAACTATACTTTTTATCATATTTACCATCTGGTCGGCCAAGGTGAGAGCAAATAACAATCGAACATTTGTGATCTAGCAAATATTGAAGCGTCGGGATTGATTGCTTAATACGGTAGTCATTGGCAATGTGGTCAATCGAATCTAGTGGCACATTATAATCGGCACGCACCAAAATGCGTTTGCCATCAACATTGATATCTTTGATGGTTTTTTTGTTAAACATTGCCCACCGCCATGCGCTTATTCTAGCATGCGAACTTTTATCGTGTCGGTAGTACCGACCACACCCGGATATTGACCGGACGCAGTAACAATCACGTCGCCTTTTTTAAGAACTTTGTTTTGACGAAGCCAATTGGTCAGTTTTGTGGCGGCATATTTATCAATTGGTCGAACATAGCTTTTAGTGCCATAAACTAGTGAAAGTTGTTGAGCAACACGTTTATCGTGAGTCACTGCAATAATCGGACGGGTCGGACGATAAGATGCAATTTGCAAAGCCGTTGCTCCCGAACCTGTCTCGGCGACAATGGCACGCGCTCCGACGTCTTCAGCTAAGCTGATAATCGCACCAGAAATGGCATATTGTCGGCCGTCTTGTTTCTCATACTCAAAGCCGACCGACACCGGATTGTGCTTTTGGCTATAATTTATAACTCGTTTCATAACTTTGACGGCTTCGATTGGGTGTTTACCATTAGCTGTCTCGTCACTTAACATCACAGCATCGGTTCCCAGAATCACCGCAGTCGCGATATCCGAAACTTCTGCGCGTGTCGGCTGAGTGGCCTCTACCATGCTAGCTAGCATCTGAGTCGCAACGATAGTTGGCTTGGCATAGTGACGTCCCAGACCAATAATTTGCCGTTGGGCAATTGGCACAGATTCCGGTATGGTCTCAATCGCCAGATCGCCACGCGCAATCATCAAAGAATCAGCTTCTTGAGCAATCGCATCAATATGTTCCATGGCGGCATTGGTTTCAATCTTGGCAATAATTTTGGCTTTACTGCCCAAGCCAATCAGAAGCGACCGTAGTTTGCGAATATCGCCTGCGGTCTGGACAAAGCTTAGCGCCACGTAATCAATGTCTTGCGTCGAGCCAAAGGCAATGTCTTTGCGGTCTTTGGCCGTTATGATATCACCGCCAAAATCAGTATCTGGCAGATTAATGCCCTTTCGGCTGATTAAAATACCGTCGTTTTCAGCCTTAGCATGAACCAAACCATCGCTGACATTGGTAACGATGGTGTGAACTTTGCCGTCGAATAAATATAAGCGTTCGCCCCGACTGACCTTTTTGCTCAGGTCATATTGGGTTGGGATGACACGGGAACGTTCGTAGTCAGACTTAAATTTAAAGCTGAGAGTGTCGCCTTTTTGGACATTGATAAAACCTTCGAAATCGCCCAGTCGAATTTTGGGCCCTTGCAGATCTTGGATAATGGCCACTGGTTTACCATATTCTTGACTGGCTTTACGAATCCAGTCAATTTGTTGCTGTCGTTCTTCATAAGTTCCGTGACTGAAGTTAAGTCTCAGGACATTAGCGCCTGCCTTAATCATAGTCAGAATTAGTTCATAACTATTAGTACTCGGCCCAACGGTAGCCACTATCTTAGTACGCTTAAAATCGGTAACAGGTACATTCGGTACCGTATTAGTTTCCATATCTTAGTTTTGATTATAAATGCTTATGTCTAGTTTGAACAGGGGTAAGTATGCTATTTGGTGATCCCAAGGGGAATCGAACCCCTGTTGCCAGGATGAAAACCTGGTGTCCTAGCCGTTAGACGATGGGACCGTTAACGGGCCGGTGTTTAACTCCGTGAGTTTACCATAACAGGGGTAATAAAAAAAGCCCAGCCATTGCAAACAGTACTTGGGTTTAAATTTAGTTTTTGTTTTAACTGGAGCGGTCAGTCATTGCTCTAGTGATGAGTAAACTCTAGCATAATTTGGCTAATTTGGCTAGCTTTTATCCACAGTTGGTTCAGTTTTTGAATCATTTTGAATTGGCGAAACCACAGTAATGGGTTTTGGTGATTCGGGCGGCCGATGGGCTGCAAGCTGTCTTAATTTAGTTTTAGAGAAACTAAACCCAAAAGTACTGCCCTTGCCTTCAGTACTCCTAAAGATGATTGCACCACCCTGAGCAATAACAACCTTTTTGGCCATAAACAAACCAAGTCCCGTACCGTCGGGCCGGGCTTTTCTAGCATTGCCAGCCCGATAAAACTTAGTAAACAAGTGCGGCTGTTCCGATCTTGGTACGCCTAAGCCATTGTCCTCAACACGAAATTCAATAGTTGTAGGCATGTTTTCGACAATCACATTGATATGACCGCCTGCTGGGGTGTAATAAATTGCGTTGTCAGTAAAGTTCATCACTACTTGCCGTACTTTGGTTTCGTCAAGCATAAATTCTGGAAATTTCTTAGGCATTTTGTAAGTTAACTCAAGTTTTCGACCTTTAGCCGTTTCATACAGCTGGCTAATTTCTTCGTCAACCAGTTTAGCTAGGTTGGTTTCTTTAAGTTCAATCAAAAATTTGCCAGTCTTCAAACGTGACACATTCAACAAGTCAGCGATTAAATAGACCATTCTTTGGCTACTAATAAAAGCTTGATCAAGCAACTTCCGTTGCATACTATTGACCTTACCAGCATCACCTTCCATTACCATACTGACATAGCCTTTCATGCTTGTTAACGGCGTCCTGAGTTGATGTGAAGCCATACTAATGAACTCGTCTTTCGCTTCATCCAGTTCTTGCAACTTCTCATTAGTGCGACGGAGTTTGTGTGTTGCATTCTCAACTTCTTGTTGCAAAGTCACGTTAAATTTTTGTATTTCTTCAAATCGTAAAGCATTTTGAATAGCAATTACTAATTCATCGGCAATAATGCTTATAACTCGTTTGTCTTGTGAGTTGTATAAATTTCCGCTTCGTTTGCGACCTAATACAAGTTGGCCAATTGATTCACCTTGTTGGGTTGATGAAATTAATTTCGCAATAACTGCTATATGAGCGTTTTCAAATTTATGTACAAGGCTTTCGCTATGTTCTGTTAAATCTTCGGCAACAATTACTTTTTCACCAATTTTACTAACCAGATCAACAAAATGTTCTTTGTATTCTTTGCTACTTAAAGCGGGACTGGATTGTTGTTGATTGATGTCAGTATTGCCCAGATTAAATAGTACAAATTCCGATTTAATGTGTCTCTGAATTATTTCTGAACTTTTGTTAATTATATTGTTAATCTCAATCGATGAAACGAGTAGTTTATTAAGTTCATCAAGTAACAATTGCGGTTCATATGCGTCCTGATAAAACAGCTTATTACTCAAACGATCGAAAAAACGTTTTATTGGTTGGAAAGTAAATGACAGAAAAACTGCTAATATCACATACATTATTTGCTGAGTCGTCGACACTATGTGTGTGTTCACGAAAACTGAAGCAATTCCAAATATACCGACTGAGTACACACCAGCAATCATTGCAACTGTTAGAACGTAAGCAATTGATCGCGCAACAATTAGCCGGATATCCAAGAAACCGTGTTTTATGATGGCGAATGATACAAATAAAGAAAATATAAACAAAGAAAAAGCACCGAGCAGTATGGCATCAGTATTAATTTTTAACAGCGTAAGGACTATTCCTGTAAATATATTTACAACTATCGCAACAGAAAGTCCAAAAAGTACAAACTTTATCTGACTTTTTTGTTTAATATCAGATCTTTTGTATTTAAGTAAAATTGCAACTATGCCAGCAATAAGGTATGCAATGCCAACGAAGTCTAATGCAGTATAAAGGGGTCCTATTTTTTCAGGTTGAACACCAAAGTTTTGAATACTGACTGACGCCACCTGAAGTGGACTAAACGATGTCAATGCTAAGAGTAAAAGTGGTGATGAATAAAGTACTTGCCTTTTAATAGAAATTTTTGATTTGAATGGGAAAACCAAAGCAAAATAGTAGAATAAAAGAAACATAATCGAACTTGTTAAACCTGCAAACCTTAATTCCCAAAGTGCAACTGAAGTACTTTTTGTTGTATCTCCAAAAAAAAGTGACAAAAGCCAAAAAGTAATAAAAAGGTTAAGCATCGCAAAGATTCGATTTGTGAGTCTTCTCGGACTATTAATAAACACAAAAAAGCTTATTAATAAAAGCCCAATTATTGATGGAAAATATGACAATATCTTTACAAGCATTCCTCTTATCCTTTTGTGAAGTATATCATGTGATTTGCTACACTATAAGTTGTATATGATTGCAAAATTTCCAAATTTTTCTAAGCTTGATATTAGTCACCAAAATGAAATTTTAGACTTTACATCACAATTTGATCCATATTCAGATTTTAATTTTACCAGTTTGTTCAGTTGGAACATTGACAATTCGTCTCAAATTTCAATATTGAATGAAAACCTCATTATATTATTACCGGATTATATATCAGGAGATCCTGTTTACTCTATATTGGGCAACAATAAAATTGATGAATCATTAATAGATTTATTTCAAATTACGGACAAACTAAAATTAATCCCTGAGGTAGTTGTTGAAAACATATCAAACAAAGTACTTTTTGAAATTATCGAGGACAATGATAATAATGATTACATTGTTTCAAGTGCAGATCTAGCTAGACTTAGTCCAGAAAAGTTTGCAAAAAAGCATCTGCTCGTAGAGAAGTTTAAGCAAAATAACCCAGACCTTGATGTTAGATACATACCTCTTGATAATTCAAAAGCCAGAAAAGTAATTGTAAAATCTTTTGAAAAATGGAGAAAAGTTAATAATAAGCCTAGAGATGTAACCAGAGTGGAGCTTAAGGCTATCAAGAGATTGTTAGATAATGTTAACCATCTGAAACATGTTAATGCGGTTGGTATATACGATGCTAAAAAACTAATTGCTTTTAATATCTTTGAGTCATTAGAAAATGGTTACGGTCTGTCATCTTTTCAAAAAGCAATTAAAAGAAGTGACGGTTTATACGCAATGTTAACACAAGAAATGTCAAAATATTTGGTCGACATGAATTGTGAGTACATTAATTTTGAGCAAGATCTAGGTATAGAGGGTCTTAGAAATTCAAAACGTTCTTATCACCCAGTTAAACTTCTTAAAAAATATTTGGTCTATAAAATCAACTAGTTACTTTTTTGACTGCTTTATACTCTGTTATTGATATTGGCTTTTCAAGACCAATTATTTCTGCAACCCCACTGTTAGAAACGGCTGAAGTTACAATTGTAGGTATATATTCTGAGCTAGTTTCTGTACATTCAAAAGTAACCAAGAAGTTAGAGTCACGTTTGGCTAACATATTCGTTGCTAAATCAATCACCTTCAGACTATAATTATTTCCTCGCATCTGCTCATCAGAAACAATTCCTGGGAATATTAGTATATTATTTGTATCGTAATATTCTGCGTAATTTTCTTTAAAATATTCTTTGTTATACCAAGGACAGTGATCAAAGTCTTGCACAAAAACACAAAGTGTAGATATTTTTCCATCAACTCTATTAATAATTTTTACTACTTCAGGGTCTTGGAGTATATCCGCAAATCCTTGTTCATCAAATCCTGTTATTGCTGGATGCTCAGCACCCAGTTCATCAAAAGGGTTTTTGTATATTTCCCACATTCGTTTCGCATCATCTCCTTTGATTACTTCTGCGAATGAAACTCCATTATCTGGGTTTTCTGAAACCTCACCATGTTCAACTTCACTTTGAAAAACTTTAATTAATGGTGGAGAATTTTTTATGTCAGCCACTCCCTTAACAGCAACAGGTCCTATATAGGTATTAGCAGTGCGCTTCTTATCTCCTCCACCGAGATTTTCGATTTCATAATCTGGTCCAAGATCTTCAAGTAAATTCACACTTTTAACATCTTCGTTCTGGTACTTATCAAAGAATATTACTGAGCCCTCGTCCAATTTTTGCTTTAACAAAGACTGAGCGAAACTCCTAGTGTCTGAGTTATTAGATATTGGGGGATGAGTATAGTAATAGAATTTTTTATCTGTTCCGTAGGTCCTACTTAGAAGGTCAATGTTATACCACTCTAATCTTTCAGCTGGCACAAGTAATGGAGTTATTACGTCTCCATATTCGTTTTCTTGATTAAAAACGACTGTTTCTGGGTCTTTTATTGCATCTTCTATGTCAGAACCAAACAAGCCAACTTTAACAGCGTGATCGTTTTGATTATGAAAATTGTCATATGTATTAACGGAATTCTTTAACTTATCTTCAGAAACAACCTCGACATTTGAATTAGATTCTTCAACGCCTACATTGATAAGCGATGGTACTTGCGACTCAAAAGATGATGATGACATTATTCTTAATAAACTTATTCTTATTATGTAGTCGAATTTTTATTGTTTGTTAATTTTGACTTCGCTTTATTAAATGCCCATGTGACTCCAGCAAACCCTAAAACTGCAGGTCCAACTTTCTTAATATCACTGTAGTTTGCAATTCCTTCAGATATAAGAGCACCTTCTAAAGCAAATACTCCTCCCATCCAACCTGCAGTAAAGATACCATGTCGTCTATTTTCTTGTGCTGTCCGCGTAGGATCTTCTCTTTGTTTTTCGGCTAACACCACTACTGATCCACCGACCATAGCAACTCCAGCTTCTGTTACGGGTGTCATCTTAGCATCTTCAGGCACAATTTTATGAAGTTTTGAATTTACCCAGCTTATTGCCTTTGTGCTTTTTTCAGTAGTTATTAAATCTGCTGTTGCTAAGGCTGCGGCACCTTCTACGACAAATGTTGATCCGCCAAGTACAGCACCGCCTACCAAAGGATTATGTGTAACAAATTGGCTAGCAGCAAAAGCGCCAAATCTAATAGCTTCATTTCCAGGACCAACTTCAGCAGCAATAACACCAACTTGAACTGCTCTTTTAGCCACATGGTACGCTTTTCGAAGCTTACTGCTAGTATCAACATCTTCATTTAGTATGTCAGTTGATTTTTCAATTTGAATTGGAATTTCTGGTTCGAAGTTCAAATTGCCGTCAATAGTATCTGCCATCTTATTTAGTCTCCCAAGAACTTGATTGATAAACTGCAACTACAAGAGCACATACTGGTTCGTGTTTACACGTTCGGCCAACAACTTTCATATGAATGTCGCCAAAGTCAACATTTCTAGTAGCCATGAGCGCCCTTAAACTCTGTCGAATATCTTCTTCAACGGTGTGACGACTATTGCCCTCATGTTCAACAAAAAGACCCTTACCAGACTTCTTTTCCTGAACCCAGCCAATGCCAGCCCATGCTTCTGTGTTTGGTGTGTCAACACGCGTTTCGGCCATGACTACATAGAGTCGGTCACCCCATTTACCGCTAATTTCCTTAGCTTTATTTTTATCAATTATCTTGCTCTCAGGAGGGATTACTGAACTTAACTTTATCAAGTTAAAGTTAGCAACGCCTGCGTCATTAAGTGCAGAGTCAAAAGCAGATAACTTCGTCGGGCCTGTTCCAATACCGGTTGAAATTTCGATATTCATATAAGTTGCTTATGCCTCAAGTATAAAAAAACAACGTCACAGAACCCTTTTGAGCCTGTTGACGTCGTTTAATCTACTAAAGAACTATTTGTAAGTTTAACATTTATACTCTATAATGTCAAGTATATACTATTTATGTTTACTTCCTATAATTAAGATAGATGTCTAGTAAGCAGTTGTCAAATAAGAAATACAAAATTGCCATCATCGAAGATGACTTGCCGATTAGTAAGATGTACGAATTTAAGCTACAAAACTCCGGTTTCGAGGTGAAAACAGCTAGTAATGGGATTGAAGGACTAGCCGTTTGCGAAGAGTTTGTGCCAGACCTTATCTTGCTTGATCTCAAAATGCCAGAAATGAACGGCGAGGAAATGCTAACCAAACTTCGGCAAACGGATTGGGGCAGCTTAATTCGAGTAGTTGTCTTAACAAACATTAGCAAAGATGAAGCACCAGCCAATTTACGCTTATTAAATGTCGATAGATACATCGTAAAAGCCCACCACACCCCAGCTCAGGTGCTCGAAATCATCAAAGAAGTTCTTGCTTAAAAGTTGCGTTTAATTAAAGGCCACTGGGAAGTTGAGAACTAGATAGATGGGATGTCGTTGACAGTTTGTTCGTCAACGATGATAGCATTTTTAGTTGCGGTAATTGGACTTCGTTTGCCACCGTTGATTTGCCAATATGTTTGCGATGAAACACCCTCAATGACCGTACCATCATTCGGAGTGATATTCATGTGATCGTGGTTGTCTATGGACAACTTATTAACTACAGCAGGGGTAAAGTAATCTGGTAATGTCGCTGCATTATATAGTTTCAAACTGGCACCACCGGCTGCTCTATAAATTGTACCGGTCTCAACGGCCTTTATAAATTCGCCGTTTGCTGGCACTGCATTCATGTGATCGAGAGCACCGAGTGACTGTGAGTTAACACCTACGGCATTATGTAAGCCTGAAACAGCACCTTGATTAAATAACCGGACTGGTGCTCCTCCAACAAACTCATATATACCAGCACCGCCGGCCTCAACAATGTTTATAACCGAACCATCTGTTGGACGTGCATTCATATGGTCCAGCGTTCCCAGAGATTGAGAATTTATACCCACAGCATTAGGAAGATTAGGAATTGCACCCTGGTTGAACAAACGTATCGGAGCGCCACCAACGTAGCGATAAATGCCTGAGCCGCCAGCTTCAACAATATTTGCTACTGAACCATCGGCCGGTTTTGCATTCATGTGATCGAGAGTACCGAGTGATTGTGAGTTAATATTAACAGCCTTGCCTAGATTTGGGATAGCCCCTTGATTGAATAGTCTTATTGGTGCTCCACCAATAAAGCGATATATACCTGAACCTCCTGCCTCTTGAATATTGACCACTGCACCGTCTTTCGGCCTAGCGAGCATGTGATCAAGTGTCCCTAGTGATTGTGAATTAACTGCAGTTGCTCCATGAAAGTTTGGTAATACTCCCCAATTAAATTGGCGTATCGGCGCTCCTCCAACAAATTCATATATTCCGGAACCGCCAGCTTCAGCAATACTTATAAATTCACCGTCGTTCGGATAATGAGGTAGTTTTCCAAGGTTATCACTAGATATAGGCGTCACTGAACCTTTAAAATCTGAGATTGCTCCTTGGTTGTAAATTCTAATTGGAGCACCGCCGGCCATTCTATAAATCGCCCCATTTTCATTAACTTTTAAAAAAGCTCCTTCTGGATAGGCTGTATTTAAAATAACTGGGTTACTGCCATTGGGATGCACACCAAAGTCAACGAACTCTGTGAAACTAGATCTAGCAATATCTATTGTACGTTGATCACCATTACCTAATTCGTCATGATTATATTCAGATATGGTCATGCTTTTACCGTCACTGCTAATATTTTCAATAAAAGCAACGTGTCCATAGTTTGTTATGTTACCTTTGGAATCATAAGTTGTGGGTTCAACTGCCGCATCCCAAGCCTGAGGGTTTAATGTTTTTTGCGAATTAGACGCACTGTCATACCATTGACCACCATCACCAAGATTATTAGGAACGTCATAATTTGTTAATTGTTTTAATCGATATGCAACCCAGTCAGTGCAGTTTCTATATGCATAGCCACGACTTGACAGTTCAGACGGATCATTATAATTATCGGTGTGAGTAGGACCCCAGTCATAATTTGCACATGCTCCAGTTACATTATATGGCGAGTGTTCACAAGGCATAGTCTTATTGGGATAATTAGCAATGGCATCGTCGATCGTATCGGCACTCGCCACCGTCGGATGAAGTGTTTCTTGAGCACTCAAAAAACCAACGCTACTACTTAAGCTTAACAGCCCGACCAATGCCACTCTTTTTAATTTTCCAACAAATATTTCAGTTTTACCTTTTGATTGATCTTGAAAATTTTGTTCAATTACTTCTGTTTCTATCGGTGGTTGTGGGTTCTCTTTCATAATTCTCCCCATACGCTCCCACCAGCCATTAGTAATTAATAAAATATTATTGAAACTTAGTACCTAACGGACTCCAATATTAATTTAGCTATCTTAAGGTCGGGATTAGCATTAAATTGCGCATTAGTTTCACTTTGATAATCTTGCAGAGAATTAAGCTTACTGATGCCTCTAAATTTTGAGTAAACTCCTGGTATTTTTGGAGATTTTATTAAATATTCACCGTTGGCTTGTTGAAGTATTAACGCATTACCAGTACCGTTATCCAAAGAATATGTAACATTTTCTAGATTGACTACTCCTAAATTATTCATTCTGAACGGTTGTGAACTTATGACCTCTTTACAGTCAGTACACTTGGTATCCGTAACATTATCGTGTAAGCCATTTGCACTTTTAAAAGTATCGATTGTTATATGAAATTTATTACTATCGATAATGATGTGTTCTGTGTCATCTTTGTTACCTACCTGAGCTGTATATGACCAGTTTGAGGGATAATGAATTGTAAAGCCTGTCCATGTTGAAACCGATGTTTTCCATCCATAATATTTATCGTCATTTTGTTGCACATTTACTGCCACCGTTCTGGTACTTGTTTTGTTGTTTTTGTGCCAATAGTATCCGCCAGTAACTAGTAATACTATGATAATCGATGCCGCTACTAGTTTTTTCATTGTTACCCTCCAAATGAAATTGAGTGAATTATAATCCTAGCTGCACACAGTGCAAGCATAGGCTTTTTATTTCTGTGTATAAAGTGTGAATAAGGTGTGTATTTGTTGTGGTTAGCTGCTGTAAGAATGAAATCTGTTGGCGAGCATGTATAATGTAAGCGAATATGACAAAAGTTGCGATTATTGAAGATGACATGGCGATTAGCCAGATGTACCGCATAAAGTTTGAGATGGAGGGGTACGAAGTTGACACGGCCGAGAACGGCAAGCTCGGCTTGGCTCTAGTCGAGAAAATGAAACCAGATATAGTTCTACTTGACATTATGATGCCAGAAATGAACGGCGATACTATGCTGGCAGAAATGCGCAAAACCGATTGGGGCAAAGATATTAGGGTTATTATTTTAACCAACAAAGGCGAACAAGAAGCCCCAGAGATCCTTAAAACATTAGGTGTGCTCAAATACATTGTCAAAGCTGAGATGACCCCACGCCAAGTGGCCGAAATGGTTAAAAAGATCTTGGAAGAGTGATATGGCCAAACGAATCGCTATTATTGAAGACGAAGTTTCGATCAGCAAACTCTATGAATTTAAGTTTATAAAAGAAGGTTACGACGTTAAGACCGCATTCAATGGTAAAGATGGTCTGGAATTAGTTGAGAAATTTCTGCCGAATGTAATTTTACTTGACCTATTGATGCCAGAAATGAACGGCGAGGAAATGCTAACCAAACTTCGAGAAACAGACTGGGGCAAAGATATCAAAGTTATTATTTTAACGAATGTTAGCCGCCAGGAAGCACCGGAGTCGATGGCTAATCTGGAAATTAGCCGCTATATCGTCAAAGCTGAAATGACCGCTAGTCAAGTAGCTGAAGTCGTTAAAGAAGTTTTGCTACGTTAATTTGTTAGAATAAACTCATGCGAGTTGCCATTTTAGGATATGCTGACCAAGGCCGAGCGGCATTGGACTATTGGCGTGAGGGCAATGAAATTACAATCTGCGATTCGCGGACAGATGTGGAATTGCCGGAAGGCGTACATCATCAGCTGGGCGAAAATTATCTGCAAAACCTAGACCAATTTGACTTGATTGTCAGAGGCGCACCAAGTATTCATCCGCGTTACATCATCGAAGCAAATTCTCTGGAAATTATGAACAAAGTTACGACTGTGACTAATGAGTTTTTCCGCGTCTGTCCGTCGAAAAACATCATCGGCGTAACTGGCACCAAAGGCAAAGGTACGACTTCAACATTAATCACAAAAATGTTGGAAGCCAGTGGACAGCGGGTGCATCTAGGAGGTAATATTGGCACTCCACCACTTGATATATTAAAAGCCGACATCCAGTCTGACGACTGGGTAGTGCTGGAACTAGCTAATTTTCAACTAATTGACTTCAAGTATTCCCCGCCCATCGCAGTATGCTTAATGGTAGTGCCCGAACATTTGGATTGGCATCCGGACATTAACGAATACCTAGTTTCTAAACAACAATTATTTGCCCATCAAACAGCTGACGACATTGCTATCTATTACTCTAAAAACCGCAATTCTAGACAAGTTGTCTCGGTCAGCCCGGGAGTAAAGGTCCCGTATATGAAGGCACCGGGAGCGTTTGTTGACGACGGCATGATTACTATCGACGGTCAACCAATTTGCCACACTAGAGAGTTAAAGCTACTTGGACGACACAACTGGCAAAATGTTTGTGCGGCATTGACCGCAACTTGGATCATCAGCAAAGATGTTGAAGCAATACGCTCGGTACTAACCACTTTTTCAGGTCTGGAATATCGCTTGCAGTTTATCCGCGCCGTTGACGGGGTTTCGTATTACAACGATTCGTTTGGCACAACGCCGGAAACTGCCATTGTGGCAATCAAAGCTTTTGAGCAACCAAAGGTTTTGATCCTCGGCGGTTCAGACAAAGGCGCCAGCTTTGAAAAACTAGCTCAAGCAGTTCATGAAAACAACGTCCGACAAGTTTTGACAATTGGTAAAATGGGGCCCGAGATCGGCCAAGCTCTGCTGCATGTTGGATTTGAAGATATCAGCGATGGCGGGCAGACTATGGATGAGATAGTCAGCAACGCCGCGCGGTTAGCTGAGCCCGGCGATGTCGTGCTACTATCAACGGCATGCGCCAGTTTTGATATGTTCAAAAATTACAAAGATCGTGGTCAACAATTCAATCAAGCTGTGCAAGTACTCGCTTGAGTTGAGCCACAATTGCTGGTTCGGGTTGGATAACTTTGGCCCGATCCTTTACGATATCTTTGATTAAATCTTCAATCCAATGATAATGCGTACAGCCAAGCACAATTACATCAGCGCCTTGGTCGCAAACTTCACTAATTCGGTCCTCGATTTTTTGATGATCGAGTTGGTTGTCTTCAATCATCTGAGTCCAGTCGCTGCAATCCGGTTCGAGAACTTCGACGCCTTTGGCATATTCGTCTTTTAGCCACTGGTAGCGCTTGCTGGATAAAGTTGCCGGTGTGGCACAAACCGCAATGATACCGGATTTAGTCAATTCCGCCGCCGGTTTGACCATTGGCTCGATGGCCACTAATGGTACTTTTATTTCATTACGTAGTGTCGCAATTATGTTAGTGGTCACGGTGTTACAGGCGATTACAATAACTTCGCAACCACGCCTAACCAATTCTTCTAAAATTGGCACGACATAGGTGTGGAGTTGTTTGGGTGTTTTGTTACCGTAGGGCAAATGCTCTTTGTCGGTGGCATACAAAACTTCATAATTTGGCAAAGCCTCTTCAATAGCTTGGGCGACTGACAAGCCACCAACTCCGGAATCAAACACGCCAATTTTCGGCTTATCAGCTTTTGGCGGATGAGCTGTAGCTGGTGTGCCTTCGCCATATTTCATGATGACGTCTCCTGGGCTGCGGTTTTCTGAGCTGAGCGAATGACGTTTTCAAATAAGGCACAGACGGTTAAAGGACCGACTCCGCCCTTTTCCGGAGTAATGGTTATGTACGGCAAATCTCGTACTTCGGGTGCAATATCACCAACCAAGCCATTTTTATCGGTTGCTACGCCGGCATCGACAATTACCGCATTTGGGTTGACCATATCTTTTTTGACCAAGCCAGCAACACCCGTGGCGGTCACCAGCACATCAGCCTGTTTGACTTGATCTTTTAAGTCAGTCGTTTTTTTATCAACTACAGTGACGTCTAAACCCGACCCCTGCCAGATTTTAGCCAGTGGCTGCCCGACCAGCCGACCATGACCTAGGATAACCAATTTCTTGCCAGCCAATTCCACACCATAACCAGATATTAGCCAATTAATCGCCATTGGGGTGGCCGGATCAAACTGGCTTTTTTCATTCAGACCATCAACGTCTTTAGATGGAATAACAGTATTTAAAATCTCAGCAGTTTGACTTGGGTCTGGTAATGGAATTTGAACAATCATACCGTGAACTGATTCATCGTGGTTAAGTTTCTCAATGGCTGCCAGCGCTTTTGACTGGTCAATTGTTAAAACTTCGACATCCACCGAAATATCAGCGCCATAATTTGATTTCATACGCATGTAGCTGTCGACCACCGGGTCAGGATTGGTCCGAATGATAACCAGTTTCGGAATGACACCGTGGGCCTGCCGCAATGCACGGACGGCTTTTGCTTGTCTTTCTTTAATAAATTCGGCCAGTTCGGCACCATTCAGAATTTTCATACCAGTTTATTGTAACTTAAATACAGAGGTAGTTCTATCACTCTGTTAAGTGAGAGTGGTCGTTATACATCCAAAGCCGCCAGCACGACGGTTGTTCAAAAGCGTCCTCATAAACGATAACTGTAACACCGGTGTTTTCCATTTCGGTGACTTGGACTAATTTTTTGAAGGATTTAGAGTTTAATTGTTCGTCTAGTAGTACCCGAGCAACCAGCACTCGCAAGAAATAGCCATGGGTTACGACTACTAAATTTTTAGCAGGATAATCGTATAAAAACTTTAGAGCCTGATCGGCGCGCTCAACAATTTCATCATAATTTTCGCCGTCTTCAATTTTCGTACCAGGAGTAGTCATGCTGACTTCCCACTTGCGCCAAATCTCAGCCGCATTGGTGTCACTATAGGGCTTACCATTAACCGAAGTCGGTTTGATGCGCTCAACGAATAAATCCGAAAGTTCAACTGGTTTATCGGTAAGTTTAGCAATTGCCTCGGCCGTGGTTTTAGCTCGGCTCTGGGGACTGGAAATTAAAGCTTGAAAGTCTGCTTCATTAATGCGATTCGCAATTTTACTAGCTTGTTCATGGCCAGTTTTACTTAAGGGTGAATCGACGCCTTGAAAAACCGCCGCGACGTTGTCGTCGCTTTGGCCATGGCGCACAAAATAGACAATTTTTTTAGTAGACTTTTTAGATCTCACTATCACCGTAATATTTTAACATTAATCTGTTATTCTGGTTTCATCTAAAACAGGAAGTGTTACGATATAACCAATGGTTGAAGCTTATCGTGGATTTTTTGCGGCCAGCACGGGTGCCTCGGCGGCTTTTATTGGTCTGTTGTTTGTGGCAGTGTCATTCATTGAAAGCGCCAGTGCCAATGAGTCCGTCAAAGCTTGGCGTCAAATTATTGCCAACAGTTCATTTTCTCAGCTGATTAATGTATTTTTTGTGTCGTTAGCTGGGCTGCTACCAGATCCTCATAATTTCGCATTTATTGGTTGTGTCATGGCAATCCTTGGTCTGATTGTTTCAGCTAAGCTGTTACCTAAAACAATTAATCGAGAAGTTACCGGTCGCAGCACTCCAACTGTGCTTGGTTTGACAGCAGTTGGAGTATATTGCTTAGAGCTAATTACTGGTCTAATGCTTATAAATAATCAAAATAGTCAGACTGCTCTTAATTATTTCATTCTAGCCATAATTATCCTCTACGCTGGTGCACTTGCTCGGGCGTGGGAAATCACCGGTATAAAACGCCGTTAAGAATCAAGACTTCATTTTATAGTGGCAGTTTTTGTAATACAAGTTATTAAGCGCTCTTGTCAATAATATTGTTCAGATTAGAGTACCATTCTCTTTGAGATTCATATAGGTTGTTAATGATTGGCACTGATTTTATTTGATGACGTATATATTTAAGCCAAGCAACCCGATCATTATTATCCATAATTTCTTCCATGGACCAAACTGTATCCAAAATATTTAGGTACATGGAAGCTAGAGCTTTAGCTTTTTGTTCTTGTCCTTTCGGAAGTTTTCCACCTTCAATAAAGTATGGTCGTAGTTCAGGCTGATTGATAAATATCTGGTTTAACTCGATTAAAATGGAACCGATCTGGCCATTAGCATTAATAGTTCTCATACGCTTGTTGGATATCCATGCAGTCAGTGCCGCAAAAGCCGAAACAAAAGCAGCAATAATTGCAATCCAATTAGTAAACTTCATCATATGTCTAATGCAAATATAACTATTATGACCTTGTATTACAAGAAAAGTTCAGATTGAGCGTTCAAATTTATGGAGGGCCATCGGGGACTCGAACCCCGGACACCCTGCTTAAGAGGCAGGTGCTCTAACCAGCTGAGCTAATGGCCCACGTCAAAACTTACGCATTGGCTTCGTTTTGCCTGCAGCAAAAGCTTCAGCTTAATGCTATGCTTCTCCTCTTAGTTTTTCAAACAGTCGAATCAGCAAAGCCGCTCCTTGGTTTGAAAAACTATAAACAAAAAAGCTTGGGTAATTTTAACAGTTTATCTCTGTTATGGCAATAAAAAATTTGATATATTAAAATGATGAGCAAGCAGCATACGGTTTATCACAAGGATGGGAGTGTTTGGGCTAAAGGCAAGATCGTCGACGGCTTGCCCAATGGTTACTGGGAATGGTTTAGAAAAGATGGCACCAAGATGCGTTCTGGATATTTTAAGAACAACAAACAAGTTGGCGACTGGATAACTTATGATAAAAAGGGTGAAGTTTACAAAATAACTTCCATGGATAAAGAACAGAGGCCTAGTTAGGCCCCTGCTGAACGCATAGAGTTGTTTAATCTACTATTGATACTGTTGGCTGCGACGACCGCCGCCGTGGCTATTTCGACCACCTTTGGCGCGAGCCTCAGCAGTCAAGTTCTTACCCCCTGTGGCTTTGCCGCCTTTACTAGCGATTTCACGTTGTTTGTCTTCGTCCATCGAAGCAAAACCGCGATTACTAGTGTTATCGGCCATAAGCACCTCCTCCCCGTTATTTTATGGCAATTTTATACTAATCTGATTGTGTCTCTGCTTCAGTTAATAATCTCACAGAATATATCAATAATAATATGTTTAATTATCCGAGTGCTTGGTGAGGTTGACCTGTTTATAAGGTGCACAAGCATACCCCCTCTTTTCCAGCCCACGAGGGGGTTTTATTATTTGGGACGCCAAACTTGAAAAGTAAAAGTAATCCCGTTTTCGGTGTGTGGTTCTGATTCGGAAACTTTTTCGAATTTGTCTTTGAAATCCGGAAAAAATTTAGTGCACTTAAATTCCTGGTCCAGCTGAGTAATGTAAAGTTCATCAGCTAGATGCAATGTACTGGCAAACAACAGCGCACCGCCAAGATTCCAAATGTCTTGTTTAAAATCTTCCAGAAATTTAACCGGGTCGTAAACCGCTTCAAAACCAGTTCGAATCGGCGGGTTTTCCGGCAAAGTTGCCACGTAGTTTTTACGATTTGGATAAGGTTTAGGCAGTTCTAGGTAGAGCCCAAAACCCATCAAGTTATCAGCATCTTCAATTTTGTCATGGTAATAATTGATATCGGTCGGTATTTTACCCTGCCACGGAAGACCATGGTCATCAGCAATACCTTGTTTTGAGTCAAGTGCAGCTATAAATCGAATCATTCTGGCCTCCATTCTTGCCTAGGCTGATCTTTAAAATTAGTTTCATCAAACAAAACAAATAGCGATGGCCTGAGTCGATAAAGTTTGTGCTCGGTCTTGCTTGAAGTAAAATCGTTCACCCATTCTTTGGTACGTTTGAAGCGTTCAGCATACTTTAAAGCAATCGGTTTTATTTGATCTGCGTCATTAACTATTTCGACCCGGCCCTCGACCTGTACACCAATAACTGGTTGACCAATTTGATTATTAACTACAATTGCAGCTGCTACCTTTGGATTTTTAGCAATCTCTCGGCTATGGCGGCGCGTTGGCAAACTAGCCCAATAAAGATTGATTTCATCATCAACCAAATAGTAGACATTACAGTTCCATGGTTGGTTGTTGACCGATGTCGCTAACTGCATGGTGTAATTTTCGTTTAAATATTGTTTGATTAGGTCCGAAACATTCACTTCCCTATCATAACAAACACTACGCTTAACTCTGGTAAAATAGTCTTGTCAGAGGTAAAATAAGTGGTCACGCCCGTGTAGCTCAGTGGATTAGAGCACTGGTCTTCGGAACCAGGTGTCGGGGGTTCGAATCCCTCCACGGGTACCAAATACATTTCCTGTTAATATAAGGTTATGCAAATAAAAACTATTTTAAAAAGTATCAGAAGCCGTTTATCGATTTTTGGGGCGAATAAGACCCTGACACTTTTCTTGTTCCCACTAATATTTGGAACTATTGGTCTTGTAATACTCCAACTCAGTCATGCTGCTACTGTCAGTAATTCCGTAGAGCAATATCCAGTCTATGTCAGAGAGGCATCATCGACGTCAACTTCAACACCTGTATATGTAGAGAATATCAGTACTATATCGGCAAGTCGTCGAGATTATCTGTTAAATGTTGCATCTCGCTCACTTTGCACCAAGCAACCAACAACAATATATTGCGATAGCCTAGTGGAAGGCAACGATCGTTTTATTTTGAGCGACCATTATCTTGTTTGGATCGACATGACTTCACATGCCGGCGATTATGGTAATGGTGGTGGAGGCCTAGTCCGCGGGCTGTGGTTGCTTAAAGGATCGGGTAATACAACGTCATTCATGCACAGTTATGCTAATAATTTTGCACCGAACAATTTATATGTCTGTCAAATAGTAACCCCTAATTGTTCAGGTGATGCTTATGAATTAGTTGTAGCGCCTGTCGGCGCCGAAGCTCAAGGCCATCCTGAACTTGACTATCGAACTTCCGATAGTCCTGATTCAGCCGTATCAATTTCATCACCAGCTAGCGGTTCTGGGCCAAATTGGCACTTGCAGGTTCATGGTCGTATGGCTAACAGTTTTGGTTTTACTAACTACGCATTTACACCAAAAACTTCATCAACATGGTTGTACTACAATATCGACTACCACTTTTACAATAATTATTCTTCCGCAAGCACTTCGAATAAATATCCGATTGATATACGTGCATCGATCGATATGTGTGGTAACTGTTCTGGTTCTCCCAAACCAATGGTAACTTCAGTCTTTTCGGTAGGCTTGTCGGCAGATACCAATACCAACCTTCAACAACGACACGACCTTGTACTCGATAACTTTAAGCCGGTTAACGGCGATGCTTACTCTCAAACTGCCAGTTGCGCTCAGGGGCAAATTTATCCAGCCGGTGGAGTTTACTCAAATAACAACATCGCCGAAACCCACTCGACTGATTATGATATTAAGATCAAGTCGCAAGCTGGTACGGACTTGTCTGGCAACAAGTTACACGTTGCCCTAGCCCAAGTCAGTGGCTACAATGCCTATGGTGGTCCAGCACCGAAAATTGCAGGCATGGTCTATCAACAGTATTTCCATGATCGCGGTAACCATTTATATGTTTTTGATCAAAAAATCGGCGACCCCAATCAGTGCGGTACTATCACTCTTAAAAACGGGCAGTCCTTCGCTTTTCATCAACGTCTTGGCCTGGACTACGAGCAACCATAGATCCTTCTTGTGACCGAATTTAATACCTAAATTAATCTGCATGTGCTTGGTAAGCCGTCTGGGCGTAAAATATAAATATGGCCGAACAATTTCGCTGTATAATCCATGGCAGTTTTTCAAAACACTTTGCTGAGATTCAGAAGACCAGTGAAATTTTTACTAAAGCTGGCATTAGTGTTTTGGCACCTAAAGCTGGCGAGCTAGTTAGCCAATCGAGCGGTTTTGCTTTATTTGAAGACGAGGTTGGTCAAGACCCACGTTTAGTTGAGTTAATTTATCTACATAACCTCAAAAAACTTGGCCAAAACGGATTTAGTTACTTTGTTGACCCTGAAGGCTATATTGGTAAAAGTGCATCATATGAACTTGGCATTGCACAGTTAACAAATACCCGCTGTTACTTTAGCCATAAACTAACCGACCATCCAGCTTATATACGCAGTCGTTCAGTATGGTCGGCTGATAAGTTAGCCGATTATATTGTAAGCAATCAAGCCCTGCCCCAACCTTCGATTAAACGAAATGAAAAATACATCCACAAGCTTTGGGAAGAATTAATGGTACCTGGTTCAGTGGTAGCTACTGGCGCAATTATTGAACATCAACCCAAACGGAGTCGCCAAGCTAAAGAGATTTTATTGGTTAAAACTCATAAATGGGGTAACCGCTTTTCAGTTGTCGGCGGTAAGGTACGGCGCAATGAATTACTCCACCAAACTTTACTGCGTGAAGTAAAGGAAGAAACCGGCTTAAAAGGCGCAGTTGGGGCGCACATTTGCACATTCGATCAGCTTAAAAATTCTGGCTATTACCAGACTGGTATTCAACACATTTTTGTTGATAACATCGTAAAGGTGTTTTCTAAAAAGGTGAAGTTAAATGAAGAAGCCCAGGACTATATCTGGGCTTTACCTTCAGAGGCATTGAAACATCTAGACATCGAGCCAAATGCCCGCACCACGCTTGAGCTATATGCTAAATTGCAAAAAGCTATTTAGACTTTTTGGTAGTTTTTGCAGATGGTTTTTTGACGGCTTTAGTAGTTGTAGCGACAGTGCTGGCAGTAACCGCCGAGGACTTGCTGGTTTTAGTTGGAGTCTTAGCTTTATCGTTAAGGTTGGCGGCCCAAGCTACAATTTGCTTGCGAGCTGATTCACTGAAAATTACAGCAGCGGCAGCTAATACCACGATTAGACCAACGATTGACCAAATCATACGAGCCTTATTACTCTTCTTGACGACAGGCTTAGCTTCAACCTTCTTTGGTGCAACGTTTTTAGTGTCACTTAAAACTTTGGGCGCTGGAGTGGCTGGTGCCGGTGCTGGTACTGGAGCCGGATTAACTAGACTAAAGCCAGCTGGGTTAGCGGCGCCGTTCCAAACGTTAGTACCTTGACCATCACTAGCAGTAACTTGTGAGCTTGGTAAAAAACTAATTGAGGCTGAACCAGTTGATAGTACTCGAAAACTAACGAAACCAACAGTGCGAACACCGGATTTAGGTGAAACACTAGCACAAGCTAGGCTACTACCACCTGCAGGAGCAGCGATTTCAAAATTGCCACTACAACCCTTACCGACTAATCTCAAGCCCGCACCATAAGCGACATCGGCTTGAACACCGTTAACAGCTGCGCCACCACTATTCTCGACAACCGACACTGCAAATGTACTACCAACAGCATGGCTGCCGCCAGCTGGTGAGAACGACAAGTTAGCTGAACCGGCCGCCATAGCTGTTTGTGGCAAAGCCACCAGGCCTGTTAAAGCCATAATTGCTGAAAATACTAATACTTTGATTTTATTCATAATTAAATCCTTTTACTCCTATCCCCAATGTGCCAACAGAATTGACAGATCGTTAATGTTAACTATTGGATTGGCATCTAAGTTGCCGACTGCGCCGGATTGACCCCAGTGGCTCAATAGAATACTTAAATCAGTAATGTCGACATGTCCGTTGCCATTTAGGTCGCCAATCTTGCCACCGACAGCACCCGCACCGACACCACCAGTTGTACTACCGTCTTCAGCAAACCATTGGACATTATCCAGATAAGCTTGAACAGCTGAGTTAGCTGTAACAACAACTTGTAAACGAGCTTTTGTAACGTTGGCATTGGTTGGCTTGTACTCAAAGTTTAGATCTTCGACCCAAGCGCCAGTTGCGTTAGCAGCATTGCCGACTTCAGATTTTTTGAACTGAGTCTGCAACCATGTGCCGCCAGCGTTGTATTCGTCAATATAGAAGTCAACTTCACTGCCAGCCGCCACTGTAATGTTGGTCAGGTTTAGATAATTCTTCAACACATAGGTTTTAGCTGAACTGACAGGTACTTGTGGTGAAAACAGTTCAACATTCTTGGTTGTGCCAGTTAAGGAAACTGAGTTAGCGGGACTTGGGAAGTTACCGTGTGTGCCTGTGTCCTGCTTGATATTAGCTGGAGCGTCAGTACTCCAAACACTGGTGTTGGTGATGGTGCTGCTGATTGCCGTGTCAAAACTTGAGTTCGGTAGTAAGTTGCCAGCGTTAGTAACTAAACCGTTGGCCATAGTGACAACCGGAATACTTAAACTTTTAACATAAGCGGCAATTTGGTCTAAGTCGGAAGTATTGTACTGATAGTCATCAGGGTTAGTGCTAGCTACAGGTTGGATATCGTGAAAAGTTAGGACTAGCCACTGATTGCTGGCCTTAGTTTGATCAATCATAGCTTTAACCTGTGCGACCGTTACACCTGCTTGGACTGGGTAGTCATAAATTAGATAGTCGTTGTAGGGAAAAGTATTGCCATGATCGATGGTGCCATTAGCATCTTGATCAATAGTATCAGCAAAACCACGATGGGATGAGTAATACTGAGCGATTTGAGCTAACACAGGTGGAGTCCAATCACCATACGGTGTTGCAAAATCAGTTGAAGTGAAACCATGGGCAGCTAGATCGGCTTTGCTTTGCGACAGTTCTTGAATAACTTGAGAGGGAGTTAATACATTTGGTTGAGATGTCGGGTCGCTACTGGCTAGCAAGGGATGAGTTACGGTGTGTGAAGTAACTTCCCAACCATAACTAGACTTAAGCTGACTAACCTGAGCCCAAGTCATATAACTGTGTGTCGGCTCAGCTGGACAAGTGTTAACGCTACCGACACAGCCAGTAGGTACAAATTCTGTACCGGCAAAGCCGTATTTAGCAAGAGTTGGCGCAGCTTGCGTTAGAGCGCTGGTTTGAGCATCGTCAAATGTAAACGATACACGGGCTGCTGGTGTTAAGGCAGCGCTAGCTTTTGGCACGGCTGAAAAAACCATCGCCGAACATAAGGTACCGGCTAGCAGTAGACTTAATCCACGGTTTTTAATTTGTGAAAGACTTTTGAAAATACTTTGCTTTACTTTCATCTGTTAATGACCCTTTTACTGATTAATATAAAAACGTACTCCAGAAACTGGAGTGGACCCTTTGGCATTCATAATAAAAGATACTTGTACTTTATGCAAGCATATTTTTAAAGATAAGCATCTTCGAGTGTGTTTGGCTTAAATAATTGTTATCATTAAAAGTATGAAAGTTGCAACCAAACTAAATATCAGTGCTTGGTTGTTGAGTCTAATTACAGTTGGAGTGGCTGTTGTGGCTTGGGGGCAAAGTTTGCTTTGGAATTATAAACTCCTATCGATCTTTACCATTTTCCCGCTGCTTGGATTAACAGCGTTTAGTCTGATGTGGTGTCATTATATTGTAGCCGCTTCTCGACAATTACTCGGCGTTGAAAAATCAGCCGTCCATAAATATTTTGAAGTCACGAGTTTGATTGTCTTGTTGCTGATCTTATTGCATCCTGGTCTGTTGTGGTATCAATTATGGAGAAGCGGTTTTGGCTTACCGCCGGAAAGCTATCTATATCATTATGTCGCACCTTCGCTACGATGGGCGGCGATTCTAGGCACCCTCTCCTGGTTTGTGTTCTTGGCTTATGAATTCAGACGAAAATATGAAAAAACAACGTGGTGGCCATATATCGCCTATTCTTCAGATGTTGCAATGGTAGCGATATTAATCCACTCCCTAAAATTAGGAACACAGTTAAATAGTACTTGGCTGCGGCAAGTTTGGTACTTCTACGGAGTTACTTTTGCTGGTTGTCTGGCTTATAAATACACCCGAAAACAACAAATAGTTTAAGATTTGGGCTGATCCTGATCGCTATGCTTTGGTTTGGGTAGGGCTTTGGGAATATCAGTATTTTCAGCTTGTTCGAGCGAATGCTTGAGCAATTCTAGCAAATTTTTGGCGTGTTCTTTACTCATACCAATACGAGCAATCGTCAGAGGTTGATTGGGTAGATTAGAGTTTTGCATAAAATTCATCACTACGCCTACCCGATTAATTTTAATATTGGTAACATCGGAGTAAACTACCCGATTGTCCATCGGCATCATCATTATTATCGGTTTAACACTATTGAAATCTTCAATTTCCAGTTCGGACAGGTCGGCGTCTTGATAGCCAGCCTTTTCCCATAACTGGGTAATCTCGTTGTCTTTGGGTGAAAAGTGTTTGATGAGCAAAATCAAAATGTCTTCACTGGGCCGTTTTAGGCCGCTCTCGTAATCTAGTAGGGTGGTCGATTCGATCTCCACTGCGCCTGATACTTCGGCCAAACTTTCTAAATTGCGTTCACGCATATGCCGCAGTTGATCACCTAATTGTTTATAGGGTTTGGGTAACTGATTTTCACTCATCGTATTCACATCGTAACACAACATTCGGTGGTCGGGTATAATGCTAGTTATGCTCTTGCAAGAAAACGTGCCGCTAAGTGCTTACTCAACCATGCGACTTGGCGGTCCGGCCCGTTATTTGGCAGAAATTCAAAATCGTAACGAAATTAAAGAAGCCGTTGATTGGGCAACTCAACAGAATTTACCTGTTGTAATGGTTGGTGGTGGCAGCAATATATTCTGGAATGACAGTGGCTATAACGGTTTGGTCTTAATCAACCGAATTATGGGTTTTGAGATCTTTAAAGAGGACGACTTAAATGCCTTCGTTACGGTTGGCGCTGGCGAAGATTGGGACAGTGTAGTTAAGCGAGTCGTTGAAGCCGGTTACGGCGGTATTCAAGAACTGTCTCTGATACCCGGTACGGCTGGTGCGACACCAATCCAAAATGTCGGCGCTTATGGCCGCGAAATGTCTGAAGTTTTAGTTACAATTGAAGCCTTTGACCGGCAAACCGACCAATTAGTTAATTTGCGTGCTTCTGAATGTGAGTTTAGCTATCGTAGTAGCCGTTTTAAAACAACCGACAAGGGTCGATTCTTCATATCTGCCATAACTTTCTTAGCTACCAAAACCCCGCCCTTGCCGCCTTTTTATGGTGCTGTGGAGACATATTTCAAGGAGCATCACATAACTGAATTTACACCATCTACCATTCGCAAGGCAGTAATCGCAATTCGTTCGGCCAAGTTACCCGACCCAGTTAAAGTCGCTAATAATGGTTCATTTTTTCATAACCCGATTATTGCGGCTGATTTATTCCGACAATTGGTTGATGATTACCCTAATATGGTCTATTGGCATCAAGATGATGGCACCGTTAAATTATCTGCCGCTTGGCTAGTTGATCATGCCGGCTTCCGAAACTTTCATGATGAGGCACTTGGTTTTGGCACCTGGGTCAATCAATCACTAGTGATTGTCAACGAGAATTCTACCAAAACAGCTGATTTGTTAGCTTTCAAGCAGCAAATCGTCGACACGGTTAAAGACAAATTCGGCGTGACCTTAAATCAAGAACCGGAATTAATTGAATCATGACCACTGCGGGTTATTCAGGTAAACCGCTTGATCAAAAACTTGGCTTCAAACCGGGTGATGAGGTGTTTGTGCTCATTACACCTGACTGGTATTCGGATTTTGCGGACAAAATCGGTTTTGAAATAACGCCTGATTTGCCGGCAAACAACGCGCATATTTTTTGTGAAAAATTATCAGAACTGACGGAGTTTCTTAAAGACTATAATCTTAATGACATTGATAAATCGCTGTGGGTTAGTTGGCCCAAAAAAGCCAGTGGCATTAAAACCGACTTAACTGAGCAGAGTTTTCGAGACGCTATTTTGCCATTAGGTTGGGTCGATATTAAGGTTGCCGCCATTGACGATACTTGGTCAGGTCTTAAATTCACCAGACGTAAAAAATTAACTTAATTTGGCAGTGGGAAATTTTTAGTAAATTCTTGTATAGTTTTACTTAACTTGTTTAGTGATTTTTCATCATCTTTGTGAGTAATTGCCATGTCAATCCAATCCGCAATTTGTTCCATCTCAGTTTCTTTCATGCCACGGGTTGTCAGCGCCGGAGTGCCTAAACGGATGCCGCTCGGGTCAAATGGTTTTCTGGGATCAAATGGTACGGTGTTCTTATTAACCGTAATGCCAGCTTGGCCCAGGGCGGTTTCAGCTTCTTGGCCGGTTACTTTTTTATTGGTTAAATCAATTAACAGTAGGTGGTTGTCGGTACCACCAGTAACTAAACCGTAGTTTTTGTCGTTTAATTTTTCGGCCAGACGTTTGGCATTTTTAACAATTTGCTCAGCGTAGGTTTTAAAGGATGGTTGAGCAGCTTCAAATAAAGCTATGGCAATTGCCGCAGTTTGATGATTATGTGGACCACCTTGCAGGCCTGGGATTATTGCCCGATCGATTAGAGTGGGCAGATTTTCGCGACTACGCTCAACCGCCCTTAAAGGCGCTGATGGTTGTCCATTACACAAAATCATTGCTCCACGTGGACCCCGTAATGTCTTGTGAGTAGTAGTGGTTATGACGTCAGCAATGCCGACTGGGGATGGATGGACACCGCCGACCACCAAGCCAGCAATGTGCGAAATATCGGCCACTAACCAAGCATTATTTAGATCAGCAATCTGGCGTAGTTTGGCCCAGTCAAAAATTCGTGGATACGCTGTCGCACCTACAAAAATCAGTTTTGGCTGTTCTTTCTCAACCATGTTAGCCATTTCGTCATAATCTAGATAGCCATCCTTGCCGGTATGGTATTGGACAGAGTTATATAATGTACCGGAAAAATTAACCTTAAGGCCATGTGTCATATGGCCGCCAAAATAAAGGTGCATGCCCATGACGGTGTCACCCGGATCGACCAGTGCAAAATACACAGCTAAATTAGCTGGTGAGCCAGAGTAAGGTTGGACGTTAGCATGGTCTACGCCAAATAGTAACTTGGCGCGCTCGCGTGCTAGATCTTCAACCTTATCGACATATTCACAACCACCGTAGTAACGTTTGCCGGGATACCCTTCGGAATACTTATCAGTCAGCCGTGAACCGAGCGCTTTTAGTACCTCGCCAGAGGTGTGATTTTCGCTTGGAATCATCTCCAGACCCTGGCTTTGACGCTTGGTTTCCAATTTGATTAAATCTTCAATCGCTTTATCCTGCATAACAGTATGTGTCCTTACAGCCATTCTAACAGTCAATCTTATCAACCAAAAATATCTTGATACTTATACCTGTGGTGGTATACTAAACAGCACTGTGTCGTCAACGAATGAAAAAATCGGTCACCTTATTTACCAGATACGACAAGAACGCGGTTTAACCCAAGCCGAGTTTGCCCGTAAGCTTAGTACCTCACAATCGGCTGTTAACCGCATCGAACACGGCAAACAAAACTTATCACTTGAGACTCTGGGCCGCATCAGCGATGTTTTAAACAAAAAGATTATTAGTATTGGTGAAGGTGGCATTAACCTGCGTATTGAGGGTGGTCATGAGCTACATGGTGAGATTAGTGTTAAAACCAGTAAAAACGCCACTGTTGGACTACTTTGCGCTGCCCTTCTAAATCGGGGTACTACCCGCTTAAAAAATGTGCCGCGAATAGAAGAAGTTAACCGGATTATTGAGGTCTTAATAAGTATTGGTGTCCATGTACGATGGTTGGCCAATAACGACCTTGAAATTAAACCGCCGGCCGTTTTAGACCTTGACAGTATGAACAAAGAAGCCGCCCGTAAAACCCGAACTGTCATAATGTTTATTGGTCCGTTAATGCATCAATTTAATGAATTCAAGATTCCCTACGCCGGTGGTTGCGAACTGGGACGGCGTACCGTTCTGCCACATCTTTACGCTCTTGAGGAATTCGGCGTTGACGTCCTAACTAAAAGCGGACACTACAATATTACCGTCAACAAACATCCGGCTAAACGATCAATTGTACTTTATGAATCCGGCGACACCACTACCGAAAACGCGTTGATGGCCGCTGCCTGTATTGACAGTGAAACAACAATTAAAATGGCGAGCGCCAATTACTCGGTCCAAGATGTTTGCTTTTTCCTTCAAAAACTTGGAGTGCGTATCGATGGAATCGGTACAACGACTCTAAAGGTTCATGGTGTTAAACGGATTAAGAAAAACGTGACTTACGCGCCTAGCGAAGATCCGGTCGAGGCGATGACCTTTATTGCGGCCGCCGTTACCACTAACTCCTCAATTACAGTCAAGCGTGTACCACTGGAGTTTACCGAACTAGAGTTACTTAAACTTGAGAAAATGGGCTTAAAATTCAAAGTTAGTAATAGCTACAAAGCTGAAAATGGCAAAACTGATCTTGTTGATGTCAAAATTTTCAAGCATGATGGCCAATTAATAGCGCCCATGGATAAAATTTATGGTCGGCCTTTCCCCGGTCTAAATATTGATAATCTGCCTTATTTTGTACCGATTGCCGCCGTCGCTAAGGGACGCACCTTGATCCATGACTGGGTTTATGAAGACCGAGCATTGATGTATACCGAAATGAAAAAAATTGGTGTGGATATTGAACTTGCTGATCCTCACCGGGCCTTTATTAGTGGTCCGACCCGTTGGCGAGCCGCAGACATTGTTAGTCCGAGCGGTATTCGACCAGCTGTTATGCTTCTAATCGGCATGCTGGCAGCTCCTGGTGAATCTATCCTTCGAAACGTTTATACCATTAACCGTGGGTACGAAGACCTAGCGGCGCGTTTAGATAGTTTGGGCGCCAAGATTACAATTACCCACGATATCTAAGTCTTAGACAGTTTGGCCGATACGTTCGGGCGAAATCCAAGTGCCGCGAACTAATTTGCGGTTAGCAATGAACTTGAAGTTGAATAGACAGCGAAACGCTGCAATCACCTGGATCGAAGTCATGACATAGAAAACTATGTACATCAGTGGTGCTAGCAAAGTCATACGAATTTTGCGGATTAAGGTCATGTGTTCATCACCCCAAAGGGCTAACAGTAGAAAGCCCGTCATAGTCGCCCACGCAATGATGAATAGAATTGGGTTGTGATACTTTAAAGCCAAGTAAATGAAGTATGTGAAGTAAATTGGTTCAAGTAGTAGTTGGAATTCGGCCCAAACCGCCATTGGTAAACGTACCCAAGATAGCATCTTGCTATATTTACGATGGCTGTTAAATAACATCTGACGGTTCTGATAAATGGCTTGTAGTCCACCAAACTTCCAACGATAACGTTGTTTTAACAGACTCTTGTATGTCGAAACCGGTTCGGTATAAACTAACACGTCACTGGCGTAATGAATCCGGTTTTCCTTATTACCAAGCGATGCTAATGCCAAACTAAGAGCAATATCTTCAGTCTTCATAGACTCGTCGTAACCGCCAAGTTTATTCATGGCATCACGTGTGTACATCGCACCTGCCCCACCGACAATGTATTCACTGTTTGAGATATTGTTGAACTTCTTTGAACGAAAACCTCCCAAGAATTCAAACTGCTGCAATGTACCAAGTATCTTACCGTTATCCATAATTCGGACATTTGGCGACAAAGCGCTTGGTTCATCTTCGATAAAGTGACGAACAGCTCGTGAAATAGCATAGCGGTCAATCGTACAGTCGGAATCTAGTGTCATGATAATATCACCCCGAGCTTGACGTTTTAGGGCATGGTTTAACGCGCCGGCTTTGCCGCGATTAACATGCATATTTAGCAAGCTAATGTTGCGGCTAGGGTGGGCACAAATATATTGCATCACAATTTGACGAGTATTATCGATTGAAGCATCATCGATAACAACAATTTCAAATTTCCGGTAAGTACTAGCCAGTAAGCTGTCTAAACACCTTTTGATAACTACTTCCTCGTTGTGGGCCGGAACTAAAACCGTTACCAGTGGGCGTTTTCGATAAGCTCGACGGTGGGGGTGTTTGCGGCGCATTGACTGACGGCGAATTAAACGCATGTCATAGATGCTGGCACCAATCAATGACATAGTGCTGTAGGTTAGGCCAATTAAAACTGTCAGGCCAAATAGAATCAAAAGGAAGTTAATTGATACCATGTTTATTCTACCCTTATCAGATCAAATACAAACAACCGGCGGTTTTGATACCAAGCACCCGAACAGGTCTGGACAGTTAAGATTGGTGGACCTTGGTAGTTAAAAAGACTTGTATCATCAGGCTTAACATCTGATTCAGTACGGTAACTGTAGTAAAATTTATGGCCATTATCAGTATAAATAATGACAACGTCACCAGCTTTAATCTTTAGTAACTTACCGAATACCTTATGATTGTTATGGCCATAAATAAAAGTGTTACCGCCGACGTTATTAGCCTGTGCAGTCATAACCGCATACTGGGCGTGGGTACCGCTTAAACTCCAGGTTCGTGTGGTTTCATTGTAATAACCCTTGTCAACTTGCAAATCAATAGCTTCAGCCGGAACAACAATTCGTGTCGGTATGCCTTGAATAGTTACTTTAGGAGCTGGCTTTGGCTTTGCGGGTGTTAAAGCCGCCACCTTAGTTTGTCCATTACTGCCCGTGTTATCAAACAAAGTGCCACCACTAAGAAGAAAGGTGCCGCTCAGAACGAGCAGCACCGGAGCAATAAAACGGATGTTTTGAATCCACCGCTTCATACTTTTCCTCGCTTACTTAGAAGCAGAACGACGACGGTAAACAGTAACCATTACCTGGCTGAAAAGTGCAATCGCACCACCAGAAATAGCTATAACTGCACCGTAAGTAAGCCAAGTTCGGCCGCCGGTGTTAGGCAGTAAAGCAATACCACCAACAGTTGTTGATGCACTAAGAACGTATCCGTTAGTGTTCATAGGTCCTCCTAAGTTATTATTAGCGATGGATTTTTAAGGTCTTGTCATAGATGCCTCCACACGAGTGGTAGCTACCATGACAGGTTCCCCAAAAACTCTATCAAACAGGATTATACATGACTTGTGACATTTTGTAAAGTATCTTTTACTACATACTTAAGCATAACCTCTTTAATCTGTAATACTTGTGCTTAAAATTCCAAAATTTTTTGAAAAAATATATAGTTTTAATAAATTTGGGTTTTAGAGCGTACTAGTTTTCAACTCATTTTGGAGTACTCCAACAGCCGGTTTGGGTTGAAAACTACTATCCCAGAGCAAATCATTACCATAATCTAACGGGTAAACATGCAGGTTTGTTGTTGAGCCGTACGCATCACTTATACCCCACGTCGTATATGATGTGCAGTTAGATGACACTAAACAGGCTTCCAGCACGGCCTGGTATTGTTGAGTTTGAGACGCCAAGTCATCACCGTAAGCATCGACTTCGGAAATTCTAACAGATAGCCCCATCTGAGCTAATTGGTGCATGTGACGGATAATCGTTACTTTATCTTCAAGATCACGAGATTCATGGATGTGCGACTCAAAACCGACGCCATCAAGTGGTACACCACGCTGTTTTAGCCCCTGAAGTAATTGGATCATAGCATCCCAACGATCACCGTCTACCTCTAGTGCATAATCATTAATGTAGAGCTTGGCCGTCGGATCAACGGCATGAGCAGTTCTGAGTGCAATGTCGATATAATTTGGGCCCATTGCCTGCCACCAGATATGGTGTCGAAGGCCGGTCTTGCCCAAGCCATAATCGGAATCATTATCTGATAACGGTTCGTTGATGACATCCCATTCGGTAATTTTACCCTTAAAGTGATTAACGACTTGAGTGATGTGATCAATCATAACTTGTTGTCGTTTATCAAGTAGCGTATTTTGCATCCATTTGGGGTTAGCCTCACCAAAAACTAAGGTATGGCCGTGTACTCTGATGCCATTAGCAAGAGCGGTGTCTACTAACTGGTCGGCGTCATTAAAAGAGTAAGTGTTTGGCTGAGGATGTATGAATTGGGGTTTTAGATCATTTTCGGTAGTCCATGTGCTGAACTGATTAAGCGCTAATTCACGATAAGACTGATTTGTCATTAATGGATATAACGAAACAGCGGCGCCAATCGGCAAGCGTTTACTCAAAATATTCAGATCATTTGAACTGTGTTTTGATCCGTTCGATAGTGGTTTAGCTAAAGCAACTTGTCCATTATTTAACGACCCGGCGGTCAGCGATTTGATTGTCCAACCAGTGCTACCAACTGCGGCATCAGTACCAAACCAGATTTCACCACTATTAAAAATAGCTCGATCCTTCATTGTAGCAATGATATGATTTTTGGCTGAGATGATAATTCGATTAGATAGATGATTAATAAACAAGGTGTTATTGTTTGCTATATTAATTGGATATGACTGCTGATAGACCGGTTGGTCGTCAGTCCCATCCCAGATGCTGATCTCTATTGAATTTGTTGATTGCTTGATCTCAACACTGGGTGTTTCATACCGCCATTCATCATAAATAACCGGTACTTGCCCATAAAGACGTAACGATCCAGTTGATGACGGAGCATTGTGGCTGACTAGTTGCATTCGGAAATCACCCCTAACCCTTAGATGCGTACCGGATACATTAACCGGTGGATTTAGTTGGTTATCACTACCGTCTTGATTCACTATCGCCCTGTCCAAAGGTGTTATTTTGACGCCTTCATTATTAAAACTGGCGCCAGCTACCTTGGACCAAGCTTGGTTTGCTAATAAATTAACTGATAATTCATCGGTACTATTTAAAACCGTATTATTTAATTTTTCATTGAAACTGCGGTCATATAAAAACAGTCCGAAAGATGTACCAATAATTAGTATTACAGCCAACATAAGTAATAGCTTGTTTGACAATATCTTTATTACCCCTTTGCGCCGGGAAAATGCTAATGAATATACTTGCATATTTTGCTCAAGTAGTATATACTATAGCATAATCCAGATGGAGTCGAAGTGGCTTAACTAAGCTTTACTGATATGACATCTGTTAAAAGAAGTTAAGTGAGAAGGAAGTAACCAACTAATGAGATCAATTTTAGCTAAACTTAAGCGAAATACACGTAAATTTAGAACTATATCCTTTACGGCTATTGGTGTCTTAGGTGTCACCGGTAGTATTTTGATGCAAGCTTATGCTGCAACCATCAATACTTCGCCAGCAGCTAAAGTCTCATTTACCTTCGATGATGGGTTGACCAGTGCTGCTACCCAAGCTGCACCAACTCTTCAAAAATATGGTCTGACCGCCACGGATTACGTAATAACTGGCTGTGTTGGTATGACAACTGCTCCAAACACTTGTCACGCCAACACTGATGCCAGTTATATGACTTGGGATCAAATTAATCAGCTTAAGAACACTTACGGTTGGGAAATTGGTGCTCACACCGTAACTCACCCTTATTTAGCTAGTTTCGATGCCAGTGATGGTCAGCCAAACCCCTTGACTATGGACCAAGTTAAGCAAGAGTTAACTCAAAGTAAAGCCGATTTAGCGACTCACGGTATTACAGCTACTGATATGGCAACTCCTTATGGTGACTACAATATGCCTGTTTTAGCTGAAATTGCTAAAAATTATCAATCTCAACGTGGTTTTGCTGATACCGGTTATAATGGCTGGCCAAACAGTGATTACTTAATCCGTGAACAACAGGTTCAGGGCGGCGTTAGCGTAGCTACAGTCAAGAGTTATATTGATTCGGCAATTGCTAATAAGCAATGGTTAGTGTTGGTATTCCACGACATTATGACTAACGCTAGTACCAATCCGGACGACTACCAGTACAGCACATCTAACTTAGACCAAATTGCCGCATACGTTAAGTCGAAGAGTTTACCGGCAGTTAATGTAACTGACGGATTAGTTAAAAGTGATGTGAATCTGTTGCCAAATGCCAGCTTTAACAGTGGTATAAGCGGTGGTTGGACGACTGATTCAGCGAATGTGAGCGGTGACGGAGGCAACAACGGCAGTTACCCCGATCCTCTAAACTCGGTCAAGATGGTTGGCGGCACTCAAGCTGTTCATTTGTTTTCACCAAAAATTACAGTTGATCCGAGTACAACCTACATGCTGAAGAGTTTTCTAAACGTTCAGAAGATTACCAGTGGTGAAGTCGGCTATTACATTGATGAGTATGATGCCAACGGTAACTGGGTATCAGGCCAGTTCAAGGCGGCCGAGCACTCAGTTTTTGTCGAAGAGATGAATTTCTCTTACAAACCAACCTCAGCTAATGTTCGTAGTGCCAGTTTGCAGGTTTATACCACTGCTAACTCTGGTGTGACTGCATACCTTGATAATGCTCAGTGGTTTCCATTAACAACCGGAACTGTTACTCCTGCTAATTTAGCTTTGAATCATCCAGCCACATCTTCAAGTGTTAGTGGTACGGGTTTTGAAGCTGCTAAAGCCGTTGACGGTAATAGCGGTACAAGTTGGAATAGTGTTAGTCGTACTGACCCTCAGTGGTTACAAATTGATCTTGGCTCTACAACTAACATCAATCAAGTGACGGTTAACTGGGTGTCAAGTAATTACGCCAAGTCTTACCAGATACAAGTTTCAAATGATGCTACTAACTGGACAAACATCTATAGCACTACATCTGGGACTGGCGGAACCAATGATTTGACTGGTTTAAGCGGCAGTGGTCGTTACGTTAGGATATACGGTACAGCTCGGAGTGCCCGAAAAGGTAGTTACTCCTTGTCAGAAGTGTCGGTATATGGCACAGCAACGACTGTACCGGCTCCAACTACCGACCTAATGACAAATGGTAATTTTGATACTGGCATCAGTAATGGCTGGACAACTGATTCAGCAACTAGTGTTACGGCCGACAATCAAAGTAATGGTAGTGTGGCTAACCCGATTAACTCGGTTAAAATAACTTCTGCGGCCACAAACGTACATTTGTTTTCACCAAAGATTACGGTCGACTCAACTAAAACCTACAGTTTGAGTGCTTTTCTAAACCTTAAAGCCCGTACTTCAGGTGAAACAGGTTTTTACATTGACGAATATGACGCCAACGGTAACTGGATATCAGGCCAGTGGAAGCTTGCAGTGACAAGCTTAGGCAGTGGAACTTTCCAAATTAGCTACAAACCAACGTCTGCAAATGTTAAGCAATCTAGTCTTCAGATTTACACTACAGCTAACTCTGGTATTACAGCTTACGTCGACGACGTTAAGTGGTTACAGTAAGATACAGAAACTGCTAATAAAAAGTCCCTCGTAGCGAGGGGCTTTTTATTTGGGGCGAACGATGGGGCTCGAACCCACGACATCCAGGACCACAACCTAGCGCTCTACCTACTGAGCTACGTCCGCCGAACTGGGGTGATTATAACGTGGTATATCTGTTAATGCAATAAACTACAAAGACAGAATTATCTCGGCGCCAATCAAAGCAACAGCGCCAATACCTAGCCAGCGCAACCACTTCTTCTTATTCGGGTTCGACGGATCTCTCTCAGCCATACTTATATTTTACACTTATGGACAATTATTTGCTTAGTCTAAGTTATCTCAACTAAGCCAAAATTATGCCAATACGTGTTTAGTCGCCGGTATATTCGTGTTCAGGCATTAGATGTGCATGGTCATCTCGAACAATTCTGACAACAACTGCTCCAAAGAACTTTTCTTTTATCCAATCGGCTTTTTCACCCGTACCAGTACAGTATTTGCCTGTGATTATACTTTCCATTTCACCAAGTGTTCGGGCCCAATCAGAAATTTGTGCGTATTCACCTTCAGTTGTAATAACGGTTGCGGTCATTCTTTCACGATCATCACTCATTGTGAAGTTATATTTTAAACTACTATCTTAAGCGTGCAAGCATAAGTACTAATGAGAATTTGATATTGATGTCAATGATGATCTATATTTGGTACCCCGGGAGGGAATCGAACCCCCAACCTTATGGTTAGAACCCATCTGCTCTATCCGTTGAGCTACCGGGGCTTAAATGGTGCGGGATGGGGTAGTCGAAACCCCGTCCTCAGTTTGGAAAACTGATATATTAGCCGTTATACGAATCCCGCAAGGACGGGCTTATTATAACAGGTTATCTCTGTTACAATAGAAGGAAGAATTGGAGTTTTATGCTAAAAAAATTGTGGCAGTTCTTTAAAGAGTACAAATGGTTGGGCATTGTCATCATTGCCTTGATTATGGCTCTAGTCCTAGAGTTTAGTAAACGTCATGTTTTGGCTCATTGGATTTTAGGGGTAATCTCAATTATCGCCACCTTGCCACTACTATGGGACATGATAGAAACCATCCGAAGTGGTGGCTATGGTCTCGACATTTTAGCGGTTACTGCCATTGTAGCTTCGGTAGCCCTGGGTGAATACTGGGCAGGCATTATTATTGTTTTGATGCTAACTGGCGGCGAAGCATTGGAGGACTATGCTGAGGAACGCGCCAAGATCGAACTAACGGATTTACTAAAGCGTAAACCGCTCAAAGCTCATCGAATTAAAGGTAATAGAACTTCCGACGTATCGGTTAAACAAATTGCGGTTGGTGACAAACTAGTAATTTATCCTGGTGAAGTCGTGCCGGTTGACGGTGTGATTGTTGAAGGCACTTCCAGTTTTGACGAATCGAGTCTTACTGGTGAAAGTTTGCCAGCCGTTAAGAATATCGAGGACCAACTACTTAGTGGTTCGATTAACATTGAGGGCGCAGTGACTGTCCGTGCTCTGCATACAGCGGCTGATAGTCAGTTTGAGCAAATAATTAAGCTAGTTAAAGCTGCTGCTTCAAGTCAATCACCATTTGTCCGGTTAGCTGATAAATACAGCATCCCCTTCACAGTTACGGCTTTCATTATCGCTGGTGCGGCTTGGGTAATTTCGGGCCAACCAATTCGTTTTTTGGAAGTGTTAGTCGTCGCGACACCATGTCCTTTGTTATTAGCTGCGCCAATTGCTTTAATCTCGGGGATGAGTCGCTCGGCTAAACACGGCATTATTGTTAAAACTGGCTCAGCCCTAGAAAAACTAGCTCAGATCAAAACTATCGCCTTTGATAAAACTGGCACCTTAACTCAAGGCCGCCCAACTGTTAGTACTGTCCAAAGTTTTAACTCTTTCTCTGGTCAAGAAGTACTTGGCCTGGCCGCTGCTCTTGAACAAAATTCAACACATGTTTTGGCCCAGTCTATTACATCAGCGGCCCAAAAAAAATCAATTAAAATTCCAAAAGCCAAACAGATCAAGGAGATAGCTGGACACGGCTTATCTGGACGAGTGCAGGGTAAGACGGTTTTAGTTGGCAGATTATCGCTTCTTAGAGAACATGATGTTTCAATCCCGAAATCAGCCAAATTGGAATCAATTCAACAAACTGCTACTTTTGTGTCGATTAACGACCGACTAGCCGGCGTAATTAGCTTTAAGGATGAGCTACGACCGGACGCCAAAAACATGCTTAAGCGTCTGCGATCAATCGGTATTAAGCATACCTTGATGGTCACTGGTGATAATGAAGCTACGGCTAAAAATATTGCCAAGCAAGTTGGGATTGAGGATGTTAGAGCCAATTGTTTGCCGGCCGACAAACTGCGGGCCATTGAAGCAATAAAGTACAGACCTGTGGCGTTTGTCGGTGATGGCGTTAACGACGCTCCGGTTTTAACGGCTTCGGATGTTGGCATTGCTTTGGGTGCTCGTGGCTCAACCGCTGCCAGTGAGTCGGCTGATGTCGTTATTATGCTTGATGATATTAGTAAGGTCGCCACTGGCATCGAGATTGCTAACCGCACCTTTTACATTGCCAAGCAAAGCATTTTAGTTGGTATATTTATTAGTCTTGGGCTGATGGGCGTGTTCTTTACTGGGAAATTCAAACCAGTTTACGGAGCGGTGCTACAGGAGTTTGTTGACGTTACAGTTATCTTCAATGCGCTGCGAGCCCACGGTTCGTGGCGTACCAAATCATCCTAACAAAGCTAGGATAGCAAGTGGGATTAATAAGTTGTCTGAACCAAAGGCGCCGAGGTTTTCAGCGACTGTGGTCATGAGTGGTAATAAATAAATAGCAATGTTGCTGGATGAAGCTGCGGCTTCCGGTGAAATTAATAGTGCTGAGCCGACCAGAATGACCGAGGTAACGAAAAACGCAAAGCTGCCAGCGATTGATTTTTTTTGACCAAAAACTGTGTAAGTATTATTTGTGCCGTATCGCTTACCAACTAATGCTGCTGCTGCATCAGCAAAACCAAGGTGTAAAATTGCCAATATAAAAACCCAGCGTGGTGCACCCAGAATTAATATCAATATTACGCCAGCCGGAAAATAAAACTCACCCCAAGTTTTGCGACCAACATCGTGCTGACTTTTAAATAATTTGTAGCGTCGCGAGATTATCGCCATGAGGAAGAAAATAACTTCAGCTGACACAATAATCCAGCGTTGAGTCAAATAAATTAAGGCCAGCAGAATTAGACCATGGGTAATGTGAATCGATTTGCGTGTAGTTTCAGTTACAATTAATTGTTTTTTATGAAAATATTCAGCTGCTAGAACGACAGACAAACCAATAAAGCAACAGACAATAAGTGCAAGCATTAGGTCTATTATACTTAAAAATATTTAATCCTTAGCAAATAATGGTCGGGGATGCGGGATTTGAACCCACGACCTCCGCGTCCCGAACGCGGCGCGCTACCAGGCTGCGCTAATCCCCGAGAATGCCAGCATTATACCAACTAATAGAATACTGGCTAATAAATCTATTGGTTTTTGTAAATCATTCAAGAACCGTATCAAGTGGGTGCAAATATATTCTGTCAGTACCAGACCAGTCAATGTCAACATCCCCGGCTCTTTCTTGGATCAAATCACCTCGAATCTTTGCCCTGGTATCTACAGGCGGTGAGTTTCGTCTTTTATCGGCAGTACGTGGAGAGTGTTTTGTTTTGAATCCTTGCCATCCAACGACGTTTTTATTTCTTAAAGTTTCAGCGATACCGCCGCCAATCCAGTCCCATGCATAATCAAAGCGGCACATTTTCTCCGAATACAACTTTACACCTTCTTTACCCATCTTCTTGCGCATAGCTATCATTCTGGCAACTGATTCAACCTGGTTAGCAACTGATTCAGGATTGTCCGACATTCTATCCGCAACATCAATAATTTCAGGCAAAACTTGTTTAGCCTCATCATCTAGTACTTCCAGTTCTTCATTAGCATCAAGTACAATCTCACATATTTCCTTCAGAATATTGAGTGGTTTTTCACCCTCATGTTTCTCGTTCTCCCTATATACGGCAATTTGATTCTTATATCCGTATTGACCAACTATATGGGCTGCCTTTACTGGGTTACGAAGTATAGGGAAATCAGTGTTTTCATCTTGTTCAATTACTCTTAGTAAAGAATTTGTAATTACCAAGCTAGCCCTCAGCGGCCAAGCAAAGCTTAACGCATCGCTCGTAACAGTTTCCACGCGGGCTAGTTCGCCATCTTCTTTAAACGGATATCTGACTAATGGTCTCTGTTGGTAGTTTTGATATGTTGCGCCAGTAATTGATGTGATTGAAAGCCTAGGCGAATGATGAAAATCAGTTTTACCTCTATCGTTTATCAATAAACCACCAGAGCCAAACATTGCACCTTTAGCTACATTTAAAGTCGCAAGAGCACTCATAACGATTACTGAAGGAATGTCAGCTGGCAAACTAGTAGTATTGTTAAGATGGATTCCTCGCGAAGTGCGATTATGGTCGACAATTCTTCTATTTAATTGAAAATCCTGCAACACGCCTGATTCTCTCAAGCGACCAAACAAATCCAGCATTATGTCGTCGCCATCAAATACTCGATGTACCGCTTCCTCAGCAGTTGACGTTTCGGGTGTTGCATATTCGGGACCACTCGGATCAATGTAAAACCTGCCTCCGTTGGATAACATGCCTGATGGATTACTATATAATCCCATATCCTCAAGTACATCAGTTATGCTACTACGATCAATGTGGTCAGTACCTTTTGACTTGGGTTCCTTGTACAGTCCCAAGGGCTCGTCAATGGAGTGGCACTTGCCAACAATTTCGTATGTCTTATCACCAGGTAGCGTAAACATTGCCGAGTATTCAGTTTCTACTCCGTAGACATTCGGTGTTTCAGCTCTTTTAGACATGAATGCCATAATGCTCCCGTTTGTAAAAGCATGCAAGCACAAGCAAATAAAAAAGTACTCTGTAAAAGTACTTTATAAATGGTCGGGGTGAGAGGACTCGAACCTCCGACCTCCGCGTCCCAAACGCGGCGCGCTAGCCAACTGCGCCACACCCCGACACCAAAATAAGACAAACCCACGGTTTTTCTCATCGCTCATCGGCAAAGCCGACCCTAAAGGGCAAGTTCGCTGCTCTTTTCCCTTTAGTAACAAGGGTAATTTTACTATAAAACCCCTGTTATAGCTAGGCAATTATCTTCTGAATATGGGTGATTGATTTAGCTAACATGGTTTGGTCATCACTTTTGATTAAAACGGCGTTAAATTGAAATGGACCCTCCGTTTCTAATTGGTTGGGACTAACTTTGCCATCTCGCCAACGATTTATAATCGTTTCAAGTTTAACGCCTAAACTGGAATTCAATGAGCCACACATGCCAACGTCAGTAATATGTGCTGTGCCATTTGGCAAAACCATAGCGTCGGCTGTTGGCACATGCCAATGATCGCCAATAACAGCCGTGGCACGTCCATCTAAGTAGTAACCAATTACTCGCTTTTCACTGCTAAAGTCACCGTGGAAGTTAACGATGGTAGCAATCGATTTAACATGTTTGGTGTCTCCTAGAATTTTATCGATAGTAATCAGTGGATTATCAACTGGTTTATCAGCATCACGGCCGACTATTTGACCAAGTAGACTAACAATCAACACCGGACCTTTGAGTGTTTGAAAATACTTGTAGCCCTTACCGATTGTGCCGATCGGATAATTAGCCGGACGAATCACTGGCCGATCCGGATCATTCAGGTATGTATGGAGTTCGCTACGATGGGTTGTCCAGTTGCCGCCGGTAAAAAAATCAACGCCAATTGCTTCAAGTCTTTTGAAATCTTTTAGTGATAGACCTTTACCCTCAGTCACATTCTCACCTTGAGCAATTATTAACTCAACCTTGTGCTTAGCAACCACCTCTGGCAAAACTCGCCGTACTACTTCAATACCCGGTTCTCCCATAATGTCACCAATGTAAAGGATATTCATATATTACAACTCAAAGCTTTGGCCATCAACGGTCTTAATGAATTTGATTTGGTTGCGGTCAAAGACTGATTCAAACATATCATACGAACCAGACCGTGCTTGATCGTTCCAGTGCCAATCATGCACTGGGAATATGCTTTTAGGCTTTAGCTTTAAAGCCATATTTGCGGCCTCCAACATCGAACCCCATGGGGCGGTCGCCGTTAAAGCCAAAATTTCTTTTGACTCTTCTAAATCGTGACGGTCGCCTCCAACTGTCAATTTATCTGCAAAATGAACTGCAATGTTTTCCGGCGCTTCACCAAATGGTGCCAATGGGGCGTGACGTTTTGTCGAAAATATCTTTATAAATTCGTTGCCTTCACTGCTGGCATTTTGAATACCATTTTCCGAAAGTTGTTTAACTACACTTGGCGTGGTGATAATTTGAACGTTGGGGAATTTTTTTACCAGTGCTTGGATCGCTGGTAGATGAAAATGGTCAAAATGTTCATGGGTTATGACGATAGCATCAAGTTTGTTTAAGTTATCTATATTTATCAAACCCGAATCCCACGAGAAAGAGCCGGGGTCAAACAACGCTACTTTATCACCTTCCTCGGCTAATACACAGGCGTGTACAAACTTAGTTAGCCTCATATTTTTCTCCTTTCTTCAATCCACTTAGGGGTGGCTGTGAAAGTTATTTTACTCATATGATCAACCTCTTCTTCAGTTAAATCATACACAGCTTGGTACGCGACTTCGACACTTCCATGAACTGCCTTAGAAAAATCTAAGTCTAATTTAGCAGCAACTTTCTTGAGCGCAGCTTCATTTTTTGCTTCTAGTTCGACAAACGGTGGAATCCATGGCCACTCATCAAGTTCAATTTCAACGTCATCTAAAATCCAGCTTTCACGCTTGGTTTCCTGATAGGACGTTTCTTTTAAGCCCAGAGCCTTTAAAAACTCTTCAGCACTGTTAAAGCTATCAATTGTCAAGTTAACTTCTTTTGTCCCATGCAAACTGCGATCATTAAGCTGCTTGTACGTCAGTGTAATTTTGTTGCCTTCATCCCGCACCCTGACCCAGCCAGCCACTTGCCGTTCCAGTTGATGGTCTGGAAAATCAAAATTTTTACGCTTCATTAACCGTTCCGACTTGACCAGTTTGGCGTTCAAAACCTTTAATTTAGAACGCAATTTTGCGAAATCAATATTTAAAAATTTTGCTTCAATCTCCGTCTGCATAACTCTATTGTAACTGATTAGAGCTGGAGATTCTTGTTTTTAGAAACTTGCCCGCCTACACCAAAGGCTGCACCTAGCAAACCGATAATTAAACCAACTATCAATCGACCAAAAATTAATACAATGGTCCCAATTAAAACTAATACGGCAGCGACAATGAAAAACAATTTCCAGAATTGCATCGGGTTTGGGTCTTCAACTTTGTCTGGTTTGTTTGGCACGACTGACCTACTTGGCAAACTCGATGGCTCGGGTTTCACGAATAACGTTAACCTTGATGGTACCAGGGTATTGCATGGTTGATTCAATCTTTGTCGCAATATCACGGGCTAGTTTAATAGCACTCAAATCATCGATATCCTGTGGTCTAACAAATACCCGGACTTCACGACCGGCACTAATGGCGTAGGATTTTTCAATACCCGGAAAACCGTTGGCTACATTTTCCAGATCTTTCATGCGCTCAGCGAAATTCTCGGCGCTGATATTACGTGCGCCAGGACGCGATGCGCTGATGGCATCAACAACCCGAACAATCAAAGCTTCAGTAGTAGTTGCTTCCATATCGTCGTGGTGGGCTTCGGCAGCATGAGCAACCTCTTCAGGAGCACCGTATTTACGAAGCATTTCACCACTAATGTGGTGGTGCTTACCTTCAATCTTATGGGTTAATGCTTTGCCTAGATCGTGAACTAGGGCGGCATACTTAGCGGTCTTAACATTGGCACCCACTTCTTCGGCGATGATGCCTGCAATGTGCGCCATTTCAGTACTGTGTTTCAAAACATTTTGGCCATAACTAGTTCGGTACTTTAATTCACCAAGAAGTTGCAAAATTTCGCGTGGGATACCAATGATACCAACTTCGCGAGCAGCATCTTCACCAGCACGCATGACATCTTTTTGGACATTGGCTTGAGCTTTCTCAACTATTTCTTCAATTCGGCCGGGATGAACGCGGCCATCTTTGAGTAGCATCTCGAGGGCTTGACGAGCAACTTCACGGCGAACTGGATCAAAGCTGCTCAGAATGATCATACCAGGTGTTTCATCAACCATAATGTCGACGCCAGTCGCTCGTTGCAGAGCTTGAATGTTACGACCTTCCTTGCCGATAATCCGGCCTTTCATTTCCTCGTCTTCCAATTTAACTGAAGTAACTGTACGTTCGGCGGTGACTTCACTGGACATGCGCTCCATGGCACCAACAAGGATGGAACCGGCCTGTTCTTCGGCTTGATCTCTGGCTTCGTCTTGAAGTTTAGCGATCAGGCCGGTCAGATCGCCGCGAATATCGCGTTCGGTCATGGTCATTAATTTTTCAGCCGCTTCGGCTTTAGTCAGCTTGGCGATTTTCTCTAACTTGTCTTGCTGTTTTTTGCGAATGTCGCGAATTTCATCTTTAAGCTGTTCGATTTCAGTTTCGCCAGTCCGAAGTTTCTCAGACCGTTTATCAATGTCATCGAGCTTTTTATCAAAAGCTATTTCACGGTCAACTAAGCGTTGCTCGATTTCTTTAAGTTCTTTACGCCGGGTCTGTTCCTCTCGGCGAGTCTTGTCAACATCGGCATCGGCTTTTTCCCGAGCTTCATCAACTAATTTTGTGGCTTCTTTTTTGGCTCTTGTTAGTTCTTTATTGGCGGCATCTTGAACTGAGCCTAATTTCTTACGCGTGACTACCGTATTGGCACCAAAGCCAACACCAATACCAACCAACGCCAGTACAATGGTAATTGGATCCATATTTATCCCCTTAACAATCCTAAGATAAGCCAGCAGACATCACTATCACTTCATTAGTCCACGCTTTTCTTAGATATTCAAAATTGATAGAAAAACACTTTCGGACGTTGCTCTCAAACTAGCGCATGCATCCTTGTCTAATAACTATACGCTTTTGGTCTCGGCTCGGTCAACCAACTAATTTAGGATTTTGGTAAGGTGATGTGGACTGGTGAACCATAATCCGGTACCACTAATTTTTCATTTTGGCCATCTAGAAGTGCTTGAATTCCACGCTCTTGCCAATCATTATTTTGGGCGCCAATTATTGGAACACTGAGTGATTCAGCCAAAGCATTAGCAACTGTTAGGCCAATTCTTAGCCCAGTAAAACTGCCTGGGCCCTTAAAGCAAATAATACCTTCAATATCCGACCAGTCTTTTTTTTGATTTGTTAGTAAGTCATAAATTTTAGTGTGTAGAGTTTCGGCTAGCTGGCGATGAGCGGTCCAAATCTCATATTTTAATTTGGTTTCGTCCACGTAAAGACCAATTTCGGCTTCGGGTTTGTCGGTGCGTATTGTTAGTATTAACATTATTTTTCGACCAGATAACTTAGTTGCTTAGGATAATTATATTTGAACTCTCGACGGTTTTTGTCTAGGACTTTGATGTTAATGGTTAGTCGTTTATTAGGCAAAACATTTTTGACAATGCCAGCCCATTCTATGATGATACTTACGTCTGAATCATTTAACCAATCAGTTAATTCATTGGCCATTAAGCCAGCGCTAGCCAAACGATAAAAATCAAAGTGAACTAATTTAGATGGCTTATGACCTTTGGCTGTATATTCGTGGCTGATTGTAAAGCTGGGGCTGGAGACTTTATCTCTACTGCCCATACCTTTGGCTAAACCGCGCACAAAGGTCGTCTTGCCGCCACCTAGATCACTGATTAGTTCAATAACTTCACCGCCCCGTAGTTTGGAGCCCAGACGTTCGCCGAGTTTTTCGGTAACGTCGGAACTGGTAGAGACGGTTCGCAATGTCATGTCGGTATTCATATGCTGCATATCCTACCGCGAGCACCCCAACACCAGCAAGTATATTAGTATGTAGTGAACCAGGTATTAAAGGCGTGTTGTCATTACTTGATCCAATAGCGGCATTAGTTTTGGACTTAGTCGATTTCGGTTTTTTAGCAGCTTTCTTTTTAGTAGTTTTCTTTTTAGTTTTGGTTGATTTTTTATTAGACTTGGTCGACCCCGATGATACCGTTGGCTGAGTATAAACGTTGGTTGCTCCAGCTGTCGGTGAGCCAGTCCATTGCCAAGTACCATCAATTTTTGCCCAAGCTTCACCTTCTGGCGCATCACTATATGGATCCGTTTGGCTTATGACCGTACCATTTGAATCGATTAGTCTCGCTTGGCCGCTGGCATTAGCCAATGACAAATTAGTATCACCACTAGTTAAAACCAAATACTCACCAGCTGGGATTGATTGGTTTTGTATGGTGTAACTATAGCTGTAACTCGAGCCAGTTTGGACTTTATAACCAGTTAGGTCTAGATTGCTCGATGATGGATTGTACAGCTCAACATATTCATTAATTTCATCAGTTTGCGGCGATGCTGGGTTTGGTAATAACTCACTAATAATCACTGGCGAAGTGGTATTAGGAGAATCAGTCGGTTGATTATTATCATTATCTGGTACCGGAAACTCGGTTGGTTGTGGTGTACCAGTATCAGTGGCGACTGCACTATTATCAAGTTCCGGTGTCGGCGTAGCCAACCAACGCCAACCACCATCAAAGCGTGCCCAACTCTGGCCTTCAGGCGCGTCTTGATATTGAAAAGTTTGAAGCGGCACAAAAACGCCATTGTTGTCAAAACGACCCCAGCTGACAGTACTAACGCCACTGTTTTTTAGCGACAAGCTATGAATTGAAGTACTATCACTGAAATCATAATAAACACTATATTGATTTGGACTCAAAAATTCATCAGATCCAAATTTGTACTGGGTGCCATTAACAACCACGCCACAATAGCCCAGGAAGGCAGGTTGATCAGTGGTTGTGGTCAGTTCAAGCCATTCGTTACCTGTATCGTCGCCAACCGGATTAGGTATAATCTCGTCAATAACTGCGTCAGTACAAGCGTCAGACGGTACCAACAGCGGATTACTGCTAGCAATGCTTGGTACTGTTTGTAATTTGTTAGCTGAGCCTAAGGTCACTGCATAAGTGGCCTTCCAGCTGCTTGAAAATTTAGAGTAGGTCTGGTCAGCCAACAAAACTGGTTGGGTAACTAAACTGTTGATAATTGGTAGTGTTACATTACCATAATCGCTAGCGGGCCAGAATTCTAGGGTATTAGCAAAGTCGGCGTTCAGTGGCACGGGGATGATATCTGACAATACATCCACGACGTTTTCAATAACTCCAAGTGGTTGGTCGGTTTGTAGATCGCCAGTAGCTAGGGCAAATAAACTGCTGTTGATTAAGATTGGACAGTCGGTTGCTAGATTGGCGCCAGTGGCTTTCACTATTTCTAGTGCCGGAGTTATGTCACCACCATTGCCATTAATCAACATAGGTTGAATTTCGTTTAGTGATAGGCCATTACATGGGTGAGCGGAAACCTCAAAATCATTGCTGTTAATGTCACTGTCTAAAAATAGACCGTAATTATCTTGTTTTCGAACTAATGATGAACCTTTAGGGTGAGCAGGTGCGGTTGTACCTGTAAAAGTTGAGTCGGTGATAATGCCCCAACTAATCTCATCTAATATGATTGCTCCTTTAATTAAACGCAAAGTGCCGCCTTGGTCTGCTAGGGCTAAACCAGTCGGGAAACCACTAAGACTAGGGTTGGCAGACTTTAAACTGTCGGACACGAACGATAACGTATTATGAGCAGGCAGATTGCCAAACAAATTAATAATTTTGGAATTAGGCGTACCACTAGCTGTCCAATATTTAATGATTACGCCGCTAAGGTCATAGTTATTATCGGTATTGTTAGCGACGATAATGTAATCCTCGCCAGTACTATTAAAACCTTGAGTTTGCACATCGACGATACACAAACTACAAGTCGGTGAAATTGAGTAAGCTTTTAATGGCAAAACGATTAGCAGAGCTGTCACCACCCAGGTGAGTAGCACTAATCGCCTCATGGTGAAAGTTATTGTACAACTCGAAAATGCTAACCTTTTAAGTTATCCACAGCTTTTTTTAGGTTATAATAAATCCAATATGTTGCAGCTTGGTGGATCACTGGTTAATAAGGCAGTTCTTAGTCTGCGTACTAGTACGAAAGTTGGCGAAACGGTCAATCCAATATTTAATCCCAATAATTTAAAAATTGAGGGATTTTATGTAAAAACCAACGCGAGTAAAGACAATTTGATTTTGGTCAGTCAGGACATCCGGGAAAATAGCCTGCAAGGTTTTATTATTAATGACCAGGAAGTGCTGGTTGAGCCCGAAGAATTGGTTCGATTAAAAGAAATTTTGAAACTAGATTTTCACCTACTAAACATGCCGGTCGTAACCGTTGGTAAAGTGAAATTAGGTAAGGTCAATGACTACGCCACCGAAAGTGAGACTTTATACGTCCAGAAACTTTATGTCGGCCAATCGCTGCTGAAGAGTTTTAGCGGTGGTCAGTTGAGTATTGACCGCGACCAAATTATTGAAATTACCAACAAAAAAATTGTCGTTCAGGATATTTTGCAAGGTGAAAAAGCCGGCGCCATCGCTCCAGCCTAATCTTCGGAGTTCATCACTGATTTAATATCGTCGTAGCTATAGCCTTGGCGGGCTAAGTATTGCATTAGCTTAGTGTCGTCACGATATTTGGTTTGCCGGCGTTTTCGTTCGATTAAATCTTTCAAAGTTTCGCGGTCGGTTGTTTCGTCTTCGGCTAAAACTTGATCGATTGTTTCGCTAGAAATCCCCTTTTGGCGTAACTCTTGGATTAGTCGCCGTTTGCTGATCGGCTTGAGTAGCCGACGGTTTTCGACCCAGCGATGAGCAAAATCATTATCATCAAGAAGTTTATGGTCTTTTAATTTGTTAATTATCGACGCACTGTTGTCTTCGTCGTGTTTTTTGCGCCTCAGATAATCGCGTAGTTCTTTTTCACTACGCGGACGCCTGGCGACCAAGTTCAAAGCTAGCCCGTAGATTTTGTCCAATTTAGATCTTTCTTTAAACTTATCCAATTCGCCTTTTGTAAGTTCTTGTCCAGTATGAACGCCACTGGCAATCAATTCGCTTTCACCTAAACTAAACGAATACTTGTCATCAACAAAAATCGAAAAGCGATCGAGTCGTTTAACTTGTTGCTTGATCGCTGTGATTTTCATTGCTTGATTCGTCACGATCAAGAGCGCGGTCAAGAATTACATGCGCCGCAGCTCTAACTACTTCTGGTGAAGCTTTAATTTCACGAAGAGATTGTATAAGGACATTTTCTTCTATAGTGTGCGCCAACTGGTCAAGTGTTTCTGTAGGCATGGGTGTACTCGATTGCTCTGCCATGTTTAGTCCTCCTTGGCTGCAGTTGTGGCTCGGACTTTTTTAGCAACTTCGTCTAAAACTTTAGGATTCTCTTCCAGGTATTTTTTGGCGGCTTCGCGGCCTTGGGCAATTTTTTCATCGTTATAGCTAAACCAAGCGCCGGATTTTTCGACGATTCCTTCAGCCGTTGCTAGATCTAATACATCGCCACTTTTACTGATACCTTCGTTGTACATAATGTCGAATTCAGCTTGGCGGAAAGGTGGTGCAACTTTATTTTTGACAACCTTGACCCGCGTACGGTTGCCAACGACATCTTCACCCTGTTTAATTTGACCGATCCGACGAATATCCATTCGTATCGAGGAGTAAAACTTCAGAGCATTCCCACCGGTAGTAGTTTCCGGATTGCCAAACATCACACCAATTTTCATGCGGATTTGATTAATAAATACCACAGTGGCCTTACTACGACTAATAACACCAGTCAGTTTCCTCAAAGCTTGGCTCATTAGACGAGCCTGAAGGCCGGGCAAACTATCGCCCATATCACCTTCGATTTCAGCGCGGGGCACAAGGGCAGCAACCGAGTCGACGACAATAATATCAACCGCGTTGGAACGTACTAAAGTCTCGACAATTTCGAGCGCCTGTTCACCGTTATCCGGCTGTGATAGCAGCAAATTAGCGGTATCAACACCAATGCGCTGAGCGTACTGCGGATCTAAGGCATGCTCAGCATCTATAAAAGCGGCGGTGCCACCGCTACGTTGAACTTCGGCGATAGCGTGAAGTGTCAGTGTTGTTTTACCTGAGCTTTCCGGTCCATAAATCTCAACAACTCGACCACGCGGCAATCCTCCACCGAGTGCTATATCCAGGCTTAGTGCGCCGGTTGAGGTTGTTTCGATATCAACTTTATGGGCTTCACCTAACTTCATAATCGCGCCCTTGCCAAACTGTTTTTCAATGTTTTCCAAAGCAAGACCGAGAGCCTTTGACTTACCGGCTGATTGATCGCTTGCAGTTGTATCTTTAGTCGTCTGTTTTGAATCTTTTTTTGCAGCCATGTCGATTCTCCTCCCCAGCCCTTATAAATCCCACGTAAGCCTCAGTATAGCAAAACATTTTGAATGAAAAACTGGTTATGGCTTATACTTAATCTAACAATGCGTATATCTGATACTTTGGTGGAAAAGCTATTAGTTACTGGTGGTTTGGTTAATGCTGAACAACTTAAGAATTTACATAATCAGGTAGCTAACGAAAAGAAGCCATTTCAAGATATTGTAATCCAAAATAATGTTATTTCTGAGAAAGACCTAACAAAACTCTACGCCGCTGAAATTGATGTACCGTTTATCGAGCTTAATGCTAAAGAAATTAAGCGTGATATTTTGAAAAAAATCCCTGAACGGATTGCTCGCCAATATCGCGTAGTGTTGTTTGGTGTTGATAAAGACGACTCTAAGCTACTGGCTATGGAGGACCCCGATGACATTCAAGCGCTGAACTTTCTTCAGAAACATCTTGGTGATCAGATTAAAGTTTTCTTGGCGACCGGTAGTGCGATCCAATCGGCTTTAGAGCTATACCGCGGTAATATCGGCAGCGAATTAACAAAGGTCATGGAGCCAGAGTCTGATGAAGAAGCGGCTGAGGAAGAGATTGACGAAAACGATTTAGCTGAAGATTCGCCAATTGCCCAAACTGTTAATTTAATTATTGAGTACGCGATTAGTGCCGGTGCCAGCGACATTCACATTGAACCGCGCGAAGACAATGTGATTGTGCGCTACCGGGTTGACGGTATTTTGCGCGAGGCCAATAAACTGCCTAAGAAAGTCCACGGCGCTCTAGTGTCGCGTATCAAAATTTTATCAAATCTAAAAATCGATGAACGCCGGGTACCGCAAGACGGTCGATTCAAAATTCAAGTTGGTGGTACAGTTTACGCCTTAAGAGTATCGACCTTACCAATTGCCGAGGGCGAAAAGGTGGCCATGCGTATTTTGAATGAGTCAAGCAAAGCATCGGAACTTGGTGAACTTGGTTTTTGGGGTAGTTCGGGAGCAGCTATTAAAGAAACAATCCAGTCGCCACACGGTATGATTTTAGTCACTGGACCGACCGGTTCGGGTAAATCGACAACTCTGTTTAGTATATTAAGCATCCTGAACAAACCATCAGTTAACATCTCGACCGTTGAAGACCCTGTCGAATATAAAATCCCGGGTGCTAATCAAACCCAGGTTAATCCAAAAGCCGGCATGACCTTTGCACTTGGCTTACGGGCGTTACTACGCCAAGACCCAAACATTATCATGGTTGGCGAGATTCGTGACCTGGAGACAGCTGATTTAGCGGTTCAGGCAGCTTTAACCGGTCACTTAGTGTTTGCCACCCTACACACCAACAATGCCGCCACTTGTCTGCCACGGCTACTAGATATGAAAATCGAGCCATTTCTGATAGCTAGTACTGTTAGAGCAGTGGTTGGCCAACGTTTAGTTCGACGTTTGTGCGTTGAATGTCGCGAGAGTTATCAACCAAATGACGCTGATATGAAGCTAATTAATAATATTTTTGGAACTAGCGACCCGACTATAATGAAACGAGTTCATGAGCTGGAAGAGCAAGCTAAGACCGACGGCATTGGCAATGCTAACCCTTCAAAGCAACAGAAAAAACCATCGGATGATAGTCTAGGCAGTACTAGTACTGGCATCACTCAACTTTGGCGAGCCCACGAAAATGGTTGCGAAGTCTGCGGCCACACCGGCTACAAAGGTCGTATCGGTATTTATGAGGTACTGCCCAGTTCTAGTGAGATTCAAAAATTAATTGTTAGCAATGCAACCAGTGATGTATTGCAGAATGAAGCCGTTAAAGACGGCATGATTACGATGCAGCTTGACGGTTTTATAAAAGCTTTGCGTGGTCAAACTACGGTTGAAGAAATTCTAAGAGTAACGGTTGAAAAATAGCCATGCTGTTTAAGTACACGGCTGAAGCGAAAGACGGCAAAACCCAACAAGGTACAGCTGAAGCCGTTGATAAGGAAACTCTGTTATCAAATCTACACAAGCAGGGTCTACGGCCACTAGTGGTCAAAGCTAATTCCGGTGCGCCAAGCAAAAAAGCTGCCGGTCATCGAGTCAAGTCCAAAGAGTTAGTAGTGTTTACGCGTCAACTATCAACCTTGGTCAGTGCCGGCGTGCCGTTGACTCGATCATTAACTACCCTACAAACCCAAACTGAAAGTAAGAATTTCAAGGCTGTGATTAGTGGTGTCATTAAAGATGTTGAGGGCGGCTTATCACTTGGTGACACGTTCGCTAAATATCCTTACGCTTTTTCCGAGGTCTACATCAACATGGTTAAGGCTGGTGAAGCTGGTGGTATATTGGATGAAATTTTAAAACGTTTGGCCAGCCAACTCGAACAAGATGCCAGTGTGCGTAAAAAAATTAAAGGCGCCATGACTTATCCGGTGGTAATTTTGAGCATTACGGTGGTAGCATTCTTTGGCATTATGACTTTTGTTATCCCTAAAATCGGTAAAATTTTACACGATTTAGCAGGACCCGGTGCCAAACTGCCAATTTATACGCGTGCTCTATTGGCAATCAGCAGTTATTTGCAGCATTACGGTATTTTTATAATAGCTGCGTTGGCTGTTTTAGTGTTCTTTATCAGACGTTATATTAGTACCGATGCCGGCAAGTACCAGTTCCATGCTTTGCTGCTTAGAGTGCCAGTAGTTAAGGTGGTAATTACCAAAGTTGCCATCGCCCGATTTGCACGGACTTTTGCGGCACTGATGTCAGCTGGAGTCAGTGTTTTAGATGCTCTGGAAGTGACCGGTGGGGCCATTGGCAATAAGGTTATTGAAAAGGAATTAAAAGAGGCGGCCAAAGCTGTCAAAAACGGCAGTACATTATCGCAACCGATCAGCCAGAGCAAACATTTTCCACAAATTGTCAGTCAAATGTTAGCCGTCGGTGAAGAAACTGGTCAACTCGATACTATTCTAGTTAAAGTAGCTGACTTTTATGAAGAAGAGGTCGATGTATTAGTCGATGGTTTAAGCTCAATCATTGAACCATTAATGATATTGGTACTCGGTACTATTGTCGGCATTATTGCAGCAAGCGTAATGGGACCGATTGCGGGCCTTAGTAAAAACATTGGCTCCAACTAAATCAGCCCTTGACCGTTTAGCGCTTACGGTTATAATCATTAGTTAGATCCAATAAGGTCTTCATTAAAATAACAATTACATAGGAGGGTGGGCTCCAATGGTCTCACTACATAGAAAACAACGTGGTTTCACAATCGTGGAACTATTAATCGTGATCATCGTGATCGGTATCTTGGCGACACTTGTCTTGGTAACCTTCACCGGCGTACAACAAAAAGCACGTAACACGCAACGACAAACAGATATTAAGGCAGTGGCTAGCCATCTTGAGGCTTACAATGCCAACAATGCCGAATATCCAACTTTGGCAAATATGAACGATGCTGCATGGGTAGCTGCCAATTTGAAAGGTCTAGATAAAGAGTCAACTCGCGATCCTAATGGCACGCTTTACACTTTTGCGGGATCATCTACATCGAATCAGTATGGTTATGGCCCAACTAAAAGTGACGGCACAGCTTGCGACAACACCACCGGTAACGAGTGTGCTAAGTTCACACTCACTTACAGTGAAGAAGGTGGCGCCCAGAAGACTGTAAACAGCCTTCAATAAAAAGGTTCTAAAACTTAAACCGGGCTAAACTAGTCCGGTTTTTGTATAATTAAGCATAAGCATGAAAAAAGCTTGGCGATCATCTGAATCTGGCTTCACAATAGTCGAAATACTATTGGCTTGTATAATTTTCCCTCTGATCGTTTCTGGTATGACGGTTGCTTTTAATGCAGTTACCCAGCAATACAAGTTAGCCAAACAATATAACGAAATGTATGCCGTTTTAAGTGCCTGCCCAGAAATTGACCGCGCATTGGAATATACTTCGTTATCCAACGGTACTAACTGTTTCCCGAACAACACTTTTAAGGCCGAGGGTGGTAGTGGTCTGACAATCACTTATAGCCCAACTGTAACAGTGACCGATACAACATCACTCGGTTCAACTGACCCCTTAAAGTCTACGCCTGACTCCAAAGTGGTCGCCATTAGTGTACCCTTCCTTCAAAGTAACGCCCCAGCCCTACAACTAAGGATGTTAATTACCCGAAATGGGATTGGCCAATTATGAGAAATCGGCAAGGTGGCTTCACTATTCCAGAGCTAATAGTGGTTTTAGCTGTTAGTTTGGCATTGTCAAATTTAATTATCTTTTTCGGATTTAACTTTTGGCGCACAGCAGCGCTACAACAGGCTGATCAAGACACCCTTATAAGTCGTTTAAATGCCGGTGATTTGCTACGTGAAAATCTAGGCGAATCATCGGGCTTGATCATTCAAAATGGTTTGCCTGATAGTAATACTCTAAATGCCGATCCCAACCAGGCTGGTGGGCAATATTGGGTACCGATTCACGCGATTCCGTCTCATGTTTTGGTTGGCAATAGCGGTACTACTACACCGTTACTTTATTTTCGTAAATATAGCGTCAATACTTCCAAAAATATCATTTTAAATGGCACTGTGCCCTATGAAGATGAGTTTGTGCTTTACCTTAACGGTACTAGTAAGCAATTATTGATGCGTTCAATTGCCAATACCAATGCTCCAAATAACCGTTTGCTTAGTAGCTGTCCACTAGCGATTGCTTCATCGAGTTGCCCGGCCGATAAAGTTGTGGCCGACAATGTGGCCTCAATTGATAGTCGTTACTTTTCGCGTAATGGTACACTGCTCGACTACAGCTCTTCAACCGATCCGAATACTGGCAACTATAACGGGCCGGATTTTCCAGTAGTTGAGGTTATTGAGCTTACTATCAATCTTCAGGTTAAAGCCGCTTTAGAACATACCAATTCAACTCAGAATAGCACGGTAATAAGAATTGCTTTGAGGAATAGCTAAATGAATAACGACATCAATCAGCGTCAAAATGGATCAATATTGGTTTCAATTTTAATAACAACTGTGTTTTTAGTTAGTTTAATTTCCAGCTTAATGGTTCTATCGAATGCGACTTTGGTACGAGCTCGTTCTAGAGTGTTGCTGCTTCAAGCTCAATATTCCGCTGAGTCTGGTGTAGATGCGGCTATCGCTCAGTTAAATAATGGCAATGATTCCTATGCCGGAAGTGGTAGTGAGGTGACTGTATTGACCGCCACAAATTATCGTTCGACTTTTGTGACTACCGTGGTGGCCGGTTCTAATAACAAAGAAAAAATTATTACTAGTACAGGTAAAGTTTACCGACCACTTGGTGATACGACACCTTCATTTACCCGAAAAATTGAAGTCATTGCCCAGAAAAGCACCTCTGAAACAATTTCCTCAGTTTTATCGCGTAACATTATTGACATTGCCAGCGGCGTTAAAAACATCTGGAGCATTGATATCTATGCCAACGGCTATATTAATATGAATAAAAACACTACCAATTTAATTGCTGAAAACATTACCGTCGCCGGTAAGAACACTGGCGCTTCTAACTGTTCAATCGGCGGAGCCGGTAATTTGCTAAAACCAACTTCGTTTTCACATGCCGGTCAAACTAAAACGAATATTATAACTGCTTTCAATAACTGCATGAACCCGCCCGGGAATTCGAGTAATAGCGATTTTAACGTAACCGCTAATTCATCAGTTAGTACAGTCGCTTCCACATTTATACCTTGGGCTCAGTATATGGATAGTTCTTACACATCAGGCAACTGCAGTGACTGGACTGGTAATGGCACCCATAATATCCCATCAACTAATGGTTCCAAACAAACTCAATATCCAGATAGCGGTTCAAATGTATCTTCGTCATGTGGCACAGCAGGTAATTTAAGTTTGAATGGTACTTTTAACATAAACGATAATGTTCATCTGCGCGCTAACTTGTGCGCTACTTCAGCCTGTGACGTAACTTTTAACAATTCTAGTTCAACCATGCGTTTTGTCTTCATTGAAGGTACGATTAACTTTCAAAGTATTCAAACCTCCAATAACAGCGGACCAATTGTATTAATCACTTACGGCGCTGACCCCAATTCTCACGGTAGTGCCTGCCCCAGTACTGACGGCGATTCCATTTATCTTGGTCAACAAGGCAATACCAAAACCATAGCCCCAGCAATCTATCTTCTGGCCAAAAATGGTTTATGTGTTGACGGCACCAAGTTTGATAACACCAATCCGTCACTAGGTGGTATGTCCGGCAAAAATTTATACATTGCCGCTAATCCGGGCAATCCTTACGACCTGAAACTTGATCCTAGTTTCCCGGTTAGCCAGATACCAATTGATTTAGCTTGGCGAGCTGTTCGATACCGACGGATTACCTAAAATGCCTTGCCTGTACAAGGGTAAGTATCTGATATACTTGATAGCATAAGCGTCATTAATGCTTTGATGGGTAGCATGGATAATACGTATTTCTTTAAAGACAAGCCGTTATTTGGTCTAGATATAGGTTTCAGTAGCTTAAAGGTTATGCAGCTGGATACTAGTTCCAAAAAAACGGTCATTAAGGGTTATGGCACGACCAACTTTGATCCGACTGCGATTGTAGATGGTCTAATTAAGGAACCCGACCTCCTGGCTCAAGCGACTTACAGTTTGTTTGAAGGCAATATAGTTGGCCAAATTGATACGCGTCGAGTTGCTATAGCCATACCGGCTTCTCGAACTTTTACTCGTACTGTACATCTGCCAAAGTTAAAAACCAAGGACGTCGGCGAAGCTATTCAGCTTGAGGCTGAGCAGTATATACCAGTACCGTTGGAAGAACTTTACATGAGCCACTCAGTTATCGAGCAAAATTCCGATGAAACAGTGGTATTGGCGGTAGCCGTACCGAAAAGAATTGTTGACTCATATATGGACTTAGCTAAGATTTTAGGTTTGGAAGTGGTCGCGATTGAAACCACAATTGCATCGTCGGGGCGATTGTTTAACCAAGCCGAGCGTAACGATTCGCCAACGGTGCTGGTTGACTTTGGTTCGGTTACGACTGATATCACAATATACGACAATACATTAGTGGTCACTGGTAGCGTAGCTGGTGGCGGTGATAGTTTTACAAATATAATTTCTCGGTCTTTAAGCGTAAACCGTGCCGAAGCCATGGTTATTAAAACAAGGTATGGCTTGGGCGTTAGTAAAAAACAAGGTGACATCGTTGACGGCTTGACGCCATTTTTAGAGCAACTAGTAAAAGAGATTAAGCGTATGATTCGTTATTACGAAGATCGTAACAATGATAAAAAACGTAAGATTGCTCAAATCGTTACTATGGGTGGTGGCGCTAATTTACCAGGTTTAACTGAATTCATGACTAGTAATTTACGCATACCAGTGCGGATGTGTGATACTTGGCAAAATATTAGTTTCAACGAACTGCCAAGACCAGAGCAAGCTGAAAAATCAATGTTTGTCACGGTCGCTGGACTTGCTTTGCTCAAGCCAAAGGATATTTTTTCATGATTAACTTGTTACCGACGGACGTTTATCAATCGATTACTTTTGCTCGTCGTAATACCCGTTTAGTCGATTGGATTTTGGCAGTTTTGGGCGGAATAGCCATAATTATAATTATTGTCATTTCGGGTTACTTTGTAATCAACCGATCGGCTCGCGACTACCAAAAACAAGCTGACTCTTCCGAACAACAACTTAAAATAGAGAAGTTGGATGAAACTCAAGCTAGAGTTAAAGATATTAGTGCTAGCCTAAATTTGGTAGTTAGTGTTCTAAGCAAAGAAATATTATTTTCTAAACTACTCCAACAAATTGGTAGCGTTATGCCGCCCGGTTCATCATTGGCCGGCTTGAGCATTAGCAAGGTTCAAGGTGGTCTAGACTTGAGCGCCGTGGCCAAAAATTACCAGACTGCCACACAAGTTCAACTTAATCTGCAAGATCCCAATAATAAAATATTTACTAAAGCCGATATTGTAAGTGTATCCTGTTCCAGCACTAGTAGTGATGTTAATTATCCCTGTCAGATTAACCTGCGGGCGGTATTTGCCAAGGATAATACTTTCTTATTCATTAATTCGGCGGGGTCATGATGAACAGTAAAAGAGTCTATTACATACTGGTCGGTACTTTAGTGCTTCTTGGTTTTGGGGCAACTGCTAGTGTGATACTTGGTAATAATTGGCTAGAGAATCAAACCAAAAATTTGGTTAAGTTAAAGCTCGATAACAAGATTTTGGATGATCAGCAAACCGCTCTGGTGCGAGCTAATAGTGATATCACTAAATATGCTGACCTTGAAAAAATTGCTAAAACTATAGTCCCGCAAGACAAAGACCAAGCCAGGGTAGTCCGTGAAATAGTTAATATTGCGAATGGTGACGGGATTCCGATCCAATCAATTAGTTTTCCATCTTCTACTTTAGGACAGTCTGTTAGCTCATCTAGTTCCAGCAGTTCAACTTCATCAACCATACCTAAAAGTTCTGGGCTTAGTCAGCTTAAAGCGGTGACTGGCACAACCGGTTTATACGAACTGGAAATTACCGTCCAATCCGACACTAATAAGCCTGTGACTTATCCTCAACTGATTAATTTTCTATCACAGCTTGAGCAAAATCGCCGTACGGCACAAGTCAACGGTATAACCGTTACGCCAAACACTGTTAATCGAAAGTTAATTACCTTTTCATTAGACATTAACGTATTTATAAAGCCATGAAGATAGATATTGAAAAAATTATTGCTAAAGTTACGCCTTGGCTTGAAAAGTTCAAACGCTACATGGTATTTAGTTTCATTCTGGGCTTTTTATTAATATACAGCTTTTTGGTACTACGTATTAACCTTCTGATAAGCAGCGAGCCGAGTCAAGATGATTACAATAGTCGTCTACATAATGTTCAGCGACCAAAGATTGATAAAAATGCATTGAATAAAATCCAAAGCTTACAAGATCAACACATTCAGGTTCAAGCCCTGTTCAAACAAGCTCGAGACAATCCATTTAGCGAGTAATCAAGTCTGGCCACCAAGACCTGGAACATTTAGCAAGTCATTAGCTCGTTTAGCAACTTCAGGGTTTTCGTTAATAAAGCGTTGCCGGGCATCAAGTAAAATTTTGGCGTAGTTTTCTGGTTTTGGACAGTACTGAAAATGAAACTTATTAGCTTGTTCGCCGGCAGTTTCAACTTTTAGAGTGCCGAAGCCAAATATTTGGGCGAAAAAACCTTGTTGCTCGGAAGAAATATCCTCGATGTTAGCCATCGATAAGCCTGATACTAAGGTGCCGAAAATACCGTTACGCAAAACCTGGGTAATGCTATCGTCTGTGACTACCCAACGGTTCTGACGGTACAAGGCTGTGCCAATAAGTAGTATCAATGCAGAAAAGGCCGCAACTACGACTGCCGAAATAGATAACAACATCTCCGTATGCTGGAGTGTAGTTGCATTGGCAAAGCTTGGTAGTAACAAAAATACTAAACCATAACTCAAGCCAAGTCCGAACATCACGCCTAAGTACTGAACGACTAAGCCAAAGGGGTGACGTCGAATGATAATAATAATGTGGTTGCCGGCTGGTATTTCTGGGTCAACTATTTCTTCAGTTTGTGGATTCGGTTTAGGTATATCTGACGTTGGTGCAGTTGGTTGCATAAGCTGTATTATAACAGTTTGGCTTGAGGTTTTGAGCTAGGCTTTTTACCGAGATGTTCGTAGGCTTTTGGTGTTACTTTACGGCCACGCGGAGTACGTTCAATCAGACCAATCTGCATCAAATACGGTTCAAAGAAATCCTCAATCGTGCCACGCTCTTCAGCTGTCATAGCAGCAATGGTTTCAACACCAACTGGTCCGCCTCGGTAATTATCAATTATGGAGTTTAAAAGCATTCGATCGGCTGAATCCAAACCAAGTGAGTCAATTTCCAGTAATGCTAAAGCTCGTTGACTTATGTCGGCGTCAATCATGCCGTCGCCATTCACATCGGCGTAATCGCGCACCCGCTTAAGTAAGCGGTTAGCAATACGTGGCGTCAACCGAGCCCGAGTAGCTAGAGTTTGGGCCGCTTCAGCTTTAATTTTAACTTTCAAAATTTTGGCTGCCCGCTCGATTATTTGCTGAATTTCCGTCGGATTATAAAAGTCTAACCGATGAACCATGCCAAAACGGTCTCGCAGTGGTGCTGAAAGTGAGCCGGTACGAGTAGTAGCACCGATAATGGTAAATTTCGGCAAGTCCAGCCTCAAACTACGAGCACTTGGACCTTTGCCGAGCATGATGTCCAGTTTGAAATCCTCCATCGCACTGTAGAGAACTTCTTCAACACTACGGTGCAGTCGATGAATTTCATCAATAAATAAAATATCGCCGTCTTGTAAGTTGGTTAGTAAACTGGCAAGATCGCCAGCTCTTTCAATAGCTGGTCCAGATGTCACCCGAATTTGAGCACCCATTTCATTAGCAATCACGGTCGCCATGGTTGTTTTACCTAGTCCCGGTGGTCCATACAGCAAAATGTGATCTAACGGCTCACCACGCTTTTTAGCCGCCGCAATCGCCAATTGTAAATTCTTTTTAATTCGATCTTGGCCAATATAGTTAACAAAATCGTGTGGCCGTAGCGTAATTTCTATCTCAGTTTCAACCGGATCATCATTAGTACTACTTGTAATAATCCGCTCAATCATTAAGTGCTGCCTTTCAAAACTTGTTTGACTCGTTCCTCAGTGGCTAAAGTGTTATCGACAGTACTTAGCGCTGCCACGGCATCTGGTAGGGTGTAGCCCAAAGCCACTAGTGCTTGGACAGCTTCGTCTTTTTTAGCGGCACTCTGGCCAGTAAACAAAGCATCAATGGCACCAGTAGTTAATCCGCCGACTTTATCTTTTAGATCGACTACGATTCGTTCTGTCACGCGCTTACCAACACCACTAGCCGCCTGGATGAATTTAGTATCACCGCCAGCAATCGCAGTTCTAAGTTCGTCAGCCGTACCAACACCTAAAATATTCAAAGCCATTTTCGGACCGACGCCATTAACTTCCATTAACTGCTCAAACAAGTTTTTAGTATTTAAGTCGGTGAAGCCGTAAAGTTCATGTTGATTTTCGCGGATGTGTTCATGAATGTAGATTTTAGCGGATTGGCCGACGGTCATTTTACTGAAATCCTCATTGGGTACAAGCACACCATAACCCACGCCATTAACTTCCAGTACAATTACCTCATTGAGCTTTTCAGCTACCACTCCATTTAATAGCGCAATCATCCGCTATATTATCTCATACTCTGGGCATGGCAGAGCGCTGTGGCGATGGCATCGGCGCAGTCATCCGGTTTAGGTACTTCTTTCAATCCTAGAATTACCTTAACCATTTCTTGCATCTGTTTTTTGTCAGCGCGGCCGTAACCAGTTAAAGTCTGTTTGATTTGTAGTGGCGTATATTCATGAATGGTTAAATCAGCTTGTTTACCAGCCAGCAAAACCACACCACGGGCTTGGGCTACTGTCATCGCAGTGGTGACATTTTGGGCAAAGAATAATTTTTCAACAGCCATATGGTCGGGTTTAGTTTGGGTAATAATATCTGACAACTCTTCATAAATCGTCATCAACCGAATAGCATCATCTTCTTTAACAGGCGTACGGATAACGCCGGCGTCAACCAGTTGAGCCTTTCTTTTACTATCAATCTCAATAATCCCAAAACCTAAGATGCCAGTGCCTGGGTCTATGCCGATTATGCGCATCTTAACCACCTAGCATTTCTTCTGGAATGTCAAAATTAACATGTGTAGCCGTAACGTCGTCGGACTCCTCTAAGGCGTCCATCAAACGCATAATTTTACCGGCTGTATTAGCATCGTTAATTTCAATCGTATTGTTAGGCACATAAGTCAGTTCGGCTTCAACTACCTCAAGACCAGCATCACGCAAATTATCACGAACCTTAGCTAAATCTTTGGGCGAAGTATAAATAATCGATTCTTCACCTTCTTCTTCGACATCGTCAGCTCCAGCATCGAGAGCCTGCAACATCAAATCATCACCCGAGCCTTCAACTCGAATAATACCTTTTTGATCAAACTGAAAAACCACGGCACCCTTTTCAGCAATACTCCCCCCATGCTTGGAAAAGGCTAGTTTTACTTCAGGATAGGTTCGGTTAATATTATCAGTCGCACATTCGACTAAAATGGCTACACCACCTGGACCATAACCCTCATACATAACTTCTTGCAACTGTGTGGCATTTTTGTCCTTAACACGATTGATGGCCCGCTCAATATTGGTCATTGGCATGTTGGCAGCTTTGGCTTTATCAATAGCTAGTCGCAATGAAAAATTAGTGGTTGGGTCAGTACCGGCGCGTGCCGCAATTGCGATTAAATTACCCAGCTTAGTAAAAATTGCACCACGAGCAGCATCTTTTGCGCCCTTTTGACGTTTGATAGTACTCCACTTGCTGTGACCGCTCACAAATTCTCCTGAAATTTAGACTTTTATATCTGTTATTGTAGCACGACGGGTGGTTTTATGACCAAGCACTGAACTAATTAATAGAATAGCTCCATATAAAATAAATAGTCCACCAATCGATAAAGTCTGTTGCCAAAGAGCGTGCGGTATTCGAGCAAGTAAGGCCGCTAGATCTAGCATATAAGTCAGTAATATTTTGGCTGGCCAAGCCAACCAGCTAGCAAGACTAGCGAATAGTGCCCCGGCTAATCCCGCAATCAACGAAAGAAACATAGCCAATGGTACTAGTGGCACTACGAGTACGTTAGCCGGCAAAGCCACAATCGATAATTGCTTGAAGGTATAAATAATATAAGGCGCAGTCATGATTTGGGCGCATAAACTTTCAATAATTAATAATCCGACCACGCCTCTTGGCTTATCAGCAAAGAATCGACGATGAATCAATGGTGCCAAAACTAGCACGCCATAAAATGCCAAAAATGATAAATACCAACCGGCATCACTCCAAATATAAAGTGGATTCCAAAGTGCGGTTATAGCCGCCGTAAAAGTGATAAGTAAAAGGGGTCGGATTTTTCGGCCATAATACCAAGCTACAATGCTGAGTAGACTGACAATGGCAGCCCGGATAATTGAAGCGCTGAATCCAGTCAACAAAACAAACAAGCCAATTAAAGCCATGGCAATGATGGTTGATTGATATTTTGATCGTTTGCGTAACAGTCGTCGGACTGCCAAGACAATTATGGTCAAATTGTAACCAGATACGGCAATAATATGAGTCAAGCCGACTGCTGATAAACTATTGCTGGTAGTCTTTGGTAGTGTGCTTTTTTCGCCGATTAGCAGTCCCATAGCAAAAGAAGCTTGAGGTTCCGGCAAAGCCGATTGCATACCCGAGCGAAACTTCCGTCTTACTGTTTCAATTGGACTACTACCCTGACCAATAACTTCGATTGTGCCAAAACCTATCCGACCTTGTCTAGAGCCGATGGTACTGCGCAGTTTACCTTCTACTTGAACTTCATCGCCACGGTAAACAGCATTAACGCCAAAACCCTCAACTTTAAACTTACCCGGAACATCAATTTCTATTGGATCTGAAATACTGATATTACTAACGTCAAAGCTAACCTGATTTTTTGTGCTATAAACGCCATCATTTTCGGCGACACCAGTTAAAATTACTTGGTGATCGAATAAATCACTAACTGGCACTAGCTGTTGCTTAATAACTCCGCCTCGCTGATTGCCTAACACCAAACCTAAAATCACCAAGCAAATTAAAGTTATTGCGTTACGTTTTGTCAAAAACAAAACTGTTAACAAAAATGCTAACCAGGTATAGCTGACTGAAAATAAATCAAATTTATAAGCACTGGCCACACCCAACACTATTGCCACCGAAAAAGCTATAATCAGTGTCGTCCGTCGATACTGTGTAGCCATATCAACAATTCTTGTAAGCCAAGCGTATCAGTACCCAGCCAAAATCCAAAGCATGAGCTCTACTACTATAAATTTACTGAGCTTTGACTTGCGCAATTAAATAATCTAGCACTTGTTTTTGGTCGGCGGTATTGTACTTGCTAGAAGCACGTATAACAATATTCTCGAATTGATCCGCGGCACCTGCGTCTAAGTCCGGCCGTCCTTGGAATTGTTTTAGGTAATCCACTCGTTTTGCGGCATCTTCAACAGTAGTATAGACTTCGATCGCGCCGCCTGAGTCAGCTCCAAATGCGGCTCCATCTGGCGGTGTATTTGTACGTGTATCGTAAAACTCGGCACCAGCAGTATAGTAACCTGTTTTATTCAAGTTACCGTTAGGATCTTTGCTCTGGGTGTAAACATATGTTTGTTTTACAGTCGGATACTGCTTTTGCAGACTTACCAGTAAGGCGGCCAGGTCGAGTTGTTTGGTTGTAGCCGGCTTGGTGGTGGTTTTAGTGGAAGTAGGCTGGGTATTAGTGCTAGTATTCGAAGTCACTTTAATCTTATGTGTGCCAATCTCATAGCCCCCTACACCAGTTCCTGCCATAAGCACTAACACTACTATTGTCCAAAAAATTTTTTTCATACCTGCCTCCTTGTGTCACCATATTATAAAGCAATTTTGATAATTTGCGAGAAGCTGATAAAAAATTCAACGACTGACTGCTTATGCCTAGAGGGGCCAGCTCAGCATGACATCTAAGCCCTAGGCGATATCATAATTAACGCATGGCGCCGATGAGAAGACCAATAAAACCTAAGGTTAAACTAGCCCATAACAATTTTTGGTTCTCCTTTTCTTTAAGAATGATTCGTGCTCCCAATGCCAATAATGGCAAACCAATTGCACCAATAGCTGTTATTAATGAAATGTTGTTTGAGCCAACTAAAGCCGCCACATAAAATACTCCGCCAAAACCATTGGCCAGACCCATTAAAGATGACCATTTTATTTCAGTTTTAGTTAAATTACGCAGGCTAGATTTATTAACATCTTTAAGTGCTAGCAAGGCAATCCCTGCTGATTGGATCGGATAACCAAACATTAGGTACGCACCAATTTCCAAATGTCCTAAAGCCGCCTTTTCAGTAACAAGACCAACGGCGCCAAAAAAACAGGCAACCAGTGCCAAAATAATAGCTCGGCTATGCAAAATCTGTTTCGATTTATGTAACTTTTCGGGCGCTGCGATTGCCAAAACCGCCGCGGTTATTAAAAAGATTGCTCCGATTAACTCGTGAATATTGAGTCTCTCATCTAATATTAGCCAGCCCATGGCAATGATCATGATGGATTGAGCACGAGCAATAAGCGTAAATCTAGTTGCCGATAGCTGTTTTACGGCCAGAAATGCCAGCCAATTACCAATCGCTGTTGCAGAAGCAATAATTATAAGTAGCAAAACTAACCAACCAGTCCAATGAACATGGTGTGGCAAAAATAGTCCGGCAATAATACCAAGTGGCGCCACACCAAGTACAAAAGAAATAGCTGGCGGGAAACTTGCTGGGGCTAAAGATTTTTGAGAATGATGACGTTTAATTAACGATGTGGCAGTAATAGCTAAGGTTGATATGGTGATAGCAAGTTGCCACGGCATAATCTGAAGTATAACAAAAGACTTCTATAGAATTTTGAAATGCTAATTTGGAGGGCCCAGCGAGGCTCGAACTCGCGACACGCGGCTTAAAAGGCCGCTGCTCTACCAACTGAGCTATGGGCCCCCAAAACAGGGGTTATTATCTGTTAAATACGAGCTAAAGTCAATCTATCGACGACGCTTCTTTTTGTCATCATGTGGGCTGAGAGTCAACCAAGCCAATAACAGTGTCAAGATAGTTGCGGCGGCAATCAGTGCATTTTGTGAGTTATCGGCAGTTTTACCAATTTGATTGGTTAGCAGCTGGTGTTGAATACCACCAGGTAGATAACCCATTATAAGCGTCCCAAGAGCCGCGCAAGTGGCCGCTAATGGCAATAAGTGAAAGATGGTTTTTGAGCGTGACATCGATTTACGTAAAAAGAAAAGTGACAAGACAATCGGTGTTAAAAGTAGACCGAGATTTACATAATTACCAAAGTCTTTGTGCGCAAAAAATGCATTAAGCGCTAGCATCGTGTCGTAAGAAACATACTGTGCCAGAATTAAACCAGCCGCCACGCTCATATAAAGATAGATAGAGTTAACGCGCATTAATATTGCTAAGACGAATGGTAAGCCAGCGATTATGCCTAAAATGACATAACTATTCATAGCCCAATCATATCACAAGCTTAATGAGACAAACCTGCGGTTTTTCTCATCGCTCGTCGGCAAAGCCGAGTTCGCAAGCGAACCAAGCTCGCTGCTCTTTTCACTAAATAAATATTCTAAGCGCCGACACGGTCGCGACGACGTTTTTTGCTTGCGGCATTTTGTTCAATGTAATCCAATATTTTTTCAGCAACGTTACAATCTGTTACTTTCTCAATCGCAAAACCTGGACTGGAATTTACTTCTAATACCAGCGGTCCACGATTACTGCGCATCATATCAACACCACAGATTGGTAGTCCCATGGCATGGGCAGCTTTTTGCGCCATCTTGCGTTCGGCATCGGTTAGTTCAACCAGTTTACCCTCACCACCTTGGTGAATGTTAGAGCGAAAATCGTCGTCCAAACTCTGACGCTGCATGCTGGCAACTACTTCACCGCCGACAACAAAGGCACGAATGTCCGTACCGGCACTCTCTTCGATAAATTCTTGAACCAAGAAGTTCACACCCTCAACATAGAAGGCCTGCATCACCGCTTGAGCGGCTTTACGTGTCTCGGCAAGTACCACGCCGTTACCGTGAGTACCGCGAGCGACTTTAATAATTAGTGGCGCGCCACCAGCTTGCTCAATAAGGTCGTTAACCTCGGCTGTACCACGTGAGAACAAAGTCTTGGGAATACCAGCGCCGGCACGAGCTAAAATCTGCATGGAACGCAGTTTGTCGCGCGAACGAGTAATAGCAATCGAGCTGGAAGTTGTAAATACGCTTTGCATTTCAAACTGACGAACGACAGCTGTACCATACTTTGTAACGCTGGCTGCAATCCGTGGAATAATCACGTCAATATCACGCAAAACTTCACCTTCATAGCGCACCACGGGATGATTTTGCTCCACACTCATATAACATTTGGTGTAATCAATTACCCGAACACTATGGCCACGTTTAATCGCTTCTTTCTTCAAGCGTCTGGTTGAGTAATTACCTGGTCCTCTGGATAAAATTGCAATGTTCATATGCTTAATCCTTTACGGCGTTACGATACTGCGTACCTTGGCGTACGTCAACTACGAAATTATGCGAGCGTAGGAATTGTCTGCCAATTAATACACCCTTAGTCATACCACTACGATTAGTTAAACTAATGAAAGTGCGGTAGCGTTTGCCATTAATTTCCAACGATGTCTGAATAACATAACGCTCTTCTTTATGGCCATTCGAGCTAACCACCCGTTTGCGCCGATAATTGGTAGTTCTGGCTTTATATTCTGGGTTACCGAGGGCATTAAATACCAAAACCGGTTCGCCTTTTTTATTGACTCGCTCACGAATATCAGTGGCGTGCAAAGCCCCCGAATAAGCACCGGTATCAACTTTGGCGATAACATTTTTGACATGTAGCTCTGGCAGGCTTACAATCGCTAACATTCCGAGTGTGTTCACCTAATTACCTCTGTTAAATAAATTATCGAATTTATGTAAATTATACCACAAAATGACGTTTGTTACAATAGCTTTTAGGTTTTGTGTTGGAGGACGCGTATATAGGCAAATACAATCAAAGCTACCATTAAAAGTAGAATTGTAATAATAAGTGGAATAAATCCAGCCTCGGCTGAAGGTTTCTTAGCCATCTTAATTAATTATTGTAGCTCCGACTGCCATAAACACAAGCATAACTATACTTAAGCACTGCGAACAGCGAAGTTCAGAATCTTTTCAACGACTGAATTTTGGGCAACTTTAACCAATGTTTTGTTGTGTTCTAGAAATCTTAAAGCCCGGCCCTTGCTAGCTTGTAAGGAAGCTTCAAACGATGGACCGGCTTGGTCAGCCGCAAACCATAATAGGGCGTTTCGATTGTTAATAAACGATTTCCAACTACCAAATAAGTTCTCGTCATCTTCAACCATTTTGGGATCTTTGAAAACGTTATTGCGGACGTGGTCCATTTTGTCATTGTCCTTATGACGTGAGCCAGATATCGAACGCATGTCATAACAATCAATCTGACCAACCGGGTGCATCACTTGGAGTTGCTCACCTTTTGGCGTAACCAAGTGCCATGGTTCATAAGTCTCGGCGGGTACTTCCTGTTCAATTGGACCTAATACGTAGCGATGCACGCCGTTTTCATCGACCGTGCGATGCGACAAAAAATCGGTGAAAAGCCGTTTAACTCGACCAGCTGAGCTAGCCAACTTTTCATGACGCTCCACACCGAAAACTGACACTTTAAGTTCGCCATTTACTACTTCCTCAACTGATTGGCGGGCTTCATTAATTCTGTCTTGATCATTGGTTAGCACCAAGATATCGATGTCACGTCTCGTACCGTTATCACGACGAATTGGTAATTCAATACCGCTGTGGGCCACAATTGTATGGTTGTCATGGTCCATTTCAAAATCACCAGATGTTAATGGCTGCAACGCCATGCCGCCAACGACGTAATAGTCATCAATACCTCGCTTGCGTAAGTTATCATCGAGCCCTTGAGTTAATTCATAACAGTCAATTTCAGCTGATACAGACATAAAAATAACCCTACCACTCTGCTTATTTTACTGCAAGCACAAGTTGTTATTTTTTCCAGAAACCTTTGTCTTCAGAGTTTTTAAAATCCTTGAGTAATTCTTGTTGTGCCTTGGACATTTTGGTTGGAATTTTAACGTTTAGTGTAACGATATGAGCACCACGACTATCGCCTTTTAAGTGTGGCACGCCATGTCCTGACAATTTGAAGTCAGTGCCACTTTGGGTGCCAGCCGGTACTTTCATCTTGACAGCGCCATCAACCGTATCGACTTCAATTTCGGTCCCCAGCGCTGCATCAACCATTTCGACAGTTTCCTCACTTAATATCAAATCGCCTTCGCGTATAAACTTTTTGTGTGATTTAACCCGGACATTAACATATAGGTCGCCTTTGGGACCGTTGGCAATTGCTTCACCACGCTCTTGCAAACGAATCGTAGCACCGTCATCAATACCAGCCGGAATTTTAAGATCAATCTCTTGTTGTTTGCGCTGGGTACCTTTGCCATGACAAACCGTGCACTCTTTTTCCGGCACTTGTCCACGGCCCTTACAGGTTGGACAAATCGTCGCTTGTTGGATGTTGCCGAAAACAGTCCTAGTGACGTGCATGACCTGGCCGGAGCCTTTACAAGTTTCACAGGTTTTTAATTCATGACCAGGTTCAACCGTGGTGCCCTTGCAGTGTTCGCAAGTATCTTCTAAGTTCAGGTTAATGTGAGCTTCAGTACCAAATACTGCCTGTTCAAAGCTAATATCTATGGCAGTTTCAACGTTACGACCGCGGGATTGCTGCTGTTGACGCGGTCCGCCACCGCCAAAGAAATTGCTGAAAATATCGCCTAGACCCAAATCGCCAAAGTCGAAGTGAATTTCTTGGCCCTGACCAAAGCCGCCAAACGGATTGCCACCATCACTCGCGGCGCTGCTACCAACACCGGCGTGGCCGAATTGATCATAACGTTGGCGTTTTGACGAATCTTTTAATACTTCATAGGCTTCGTTGATTTCTTTGAATTTTTCCTCATTACCACCACGATCCGGATGATGTTCAACCGCGGCTTTTCTGAAAGCTTTTTTAATCTCGTCTGGGCTGGCATTTTTGTCTACTCCCAAAACTTCGTAGTAATCACGTTTAGCCATTGAATTCTTCCTCAAAAATTTCTAATTCATCGTCAACTTTATGTTGATTAACGCGTTCCATAATATAGGCAGCTATTTTTATAGCTTCGGCATTTCGATACTCTATGCTAGGGCTAAGGCCTATTCGATCAAGAATACCGTCAGCTATTTCCAGTGCCTCAAAATCATCAACATCGCTTAGCCAGTTTTCTCTATTAGCCATCTTGTGTTATTTTACCTTATTAAATTTCAAAGTGATTATACCTAGTACACAAACTAGCCGCCCCAAGGCTCAAAGCCTGAACTGTGATGTATTGGCTCGTGGTAGTCCCAAGGATTAAAGGCCCCTTGACAATCTTTATTGGGACATCTCCACCAAGTTGATTTTTTACTATGTCTTTCATCCGCTTGTAGCGGCATTTCCAACCCTACAGCATAGCAACTAGGGCAATACGGTTGGTCCTTATCTTTATCGGTTTTAAGCCAATAAACACTATATGCCAGTTCAAACCTGCTTCTTGTGTCTAATTGTTCTCTGGCTTTGCGCAGTTTAATTGCAATGTTTCTAATTTTTTCTTCAAGATCAAATTTTTCTTGTTGCAGTACTGCAATAACCGCAAGGCCCTCAAGTATCTGCTTTTGTTCGGGTATTTTTTTTGCTTTACCGTAAACATCCGCAGCTGACTTCATTGCCTTAACTGCAGTAGTTATATCCATTATTTTTCCTTGTCGTCGACAACTTCGCCTTCCACGGCGTCGTCTTTCTTGGATTTCTTATCGTCCTTCTTATCTTCAGAATCCTCAGCTGGCTTGTCTTCCTTTTGAGCCTGTTCGTACATCTTGGTGCCAATTGGCATGATTTTGTCTGTCAACTCCTTGGCGGCCGTTTCGAGCGCATCTTTTTCAGCTTTTTCATCAGCTACCACTTTTTTGGCGGCTTCAACAGCGTCATCGATAGTCTTGGTGTCTTCTTCAGAGATTTTGTCTTTATTGTCAGTTTTCATTTTTTCAGCTTGGTAAACTGCGCTGTCAAGTAAGTTACGAGCGTCAATTGACTCACGCTTCTTCTTGTCTTCATCAGCGTGAGCTTCGGCTTCTTTGGCCATTTTCTCGACATCATCCTTAGACAAATTACCACTGTTTTGAATGGTAATACTCTGCTCTTTACCCGAACCCTTGTCCTTAGCCGTAACATTTAAAATGCCGTTGGCATCGAGGTTAAAAGTCACTTCGATTTGTGGTACACCACGGGGAGCCGATGGGATGCCGTCCAAAATGAACCGGCCAAGCGACTTGTTGTCAGCTACCATTTCACGCTCACCCTGAACCACATGAATTTCTACTTGCGGCTGATTATCAGCGGCTGTTGAGAATACTTCACTTTTAGAAGTTGGAATCGTTGTGTTACGAGTAATTAATTTGGTTGAAACACCGCCTAGGGTTTCAATACCTAAGCTCAGCGGTGTAACATCAAGTAGTAAGACGTCTTTGACATCGCCTTGCAATACACCGCCTTGGATAGCTGCACCGATGGCAACGACTTCGTCTGGGTTAACACCTTGCATTGGCTCCTTGCTAAATATGTCTTTTACCTTCTTCTGCACAGACGGCATGCGGGTCATTCCACCGACCAATACAACTGCGTCTATGTCGCTGGCCTTAAAACCGGCATCTTTCAAGGCTTTTTCGCTTGGATCGGCGGTTTTATTAATTAACTCGCCGACTAAACTTTCTAGCTTAGCGCGAGTTAGTTTGTGCTCGAAGTGTTTTGGACCATCAGCATCGGCTGTTAAGAACGGTAAGTTAATATCAACTTCATTGGTTGTAGACAGCTCGATCTTAGCTTTCTCGGCTTCGTCACGCAAGCGCTGCATAGCGGCTTTGTCCTCGGTAATGTCTAGGCCATGCTCTTTTTTAAATTCATCAGCAAAATAGTTAACTAGGACTCTGTCAAAGTCAGCTCCACCTAAGTGCGTGTCGCCATTGGTACTTTTAACTTCAAAAACACCATCACCAAGCTCTAGAATCGAAACATCAAAGGTACCACCACCAAGGTCGTAAACAGCAATTTTTTCATCTTTTTTCTTATCTTTGTCCAAACCGTAAGCCAAAGCCGCGGCAGTTGGCTCGTTAATAATTCGCTTAACCTCTAAGCCAGCAATTTTACCAGCATCTTTAGTAGCTTGACGCTGTGAGTCATCAAAGTAAGCCGGTACGGTAATCACCGCTTCGGTAACTGGTTCACCCAAGAAAGTCTCAGCATCACTTTTCAGTTTTCCAAGAATCATAGCGCTAATCTCTTCTGGACTATATTCCTTGTCGCCCATCTTGACCTTCACACTATTGCCGCTTTTGACCATCTCATAACCCATCAGTTTGATGTCGCGTTGTACTTCTTTGTCTTCCCAACGCCGACCAATCAAACGTTTTACTTCATAAATAGTGTTTTTCGGATTGGTCACTTGCTGGCGGCGGGCCACTTGGCCAACTAAACGCTCACCATTTTTATTAACCGCGACAACACTCGGGGTTGTACGATTGCCTTCCGAATTAGCAATAATCTCAGCTTTGCCAGCTTGCATGACAGCCATGGCTGAGTTGGTCGTACCTAAGTCAATTCCGATTATTTTGCCCATTTAATTTACCTTCCTTTAGCAATAGAGTTAATTGAGTGCTAAAACAAGTATATCATACAAAAGTTAGCACTCTAATGTCAAGAGTGCTAGTCTACCTAGCTCTCTTCTCTAGGTCTACTCAAAATACTGGCATCTACAATCTCTATTGGCAGTCTATCTAGTTCTGTGGCGGTTATTCGTCCGCCGCCTTCAACCAAGTAAACAATATCTATTGGCTCAAATTCGGTACCTAATACATCGAATAATTTTTCTGCGTGTCTGTGGTTTAACTCTAAAATCGTTTTTATTGCTGGAGCATTTGGGCTATTTGGATAGCGCAACTCTTCTTTTCTCATCTTACTTTATCCTTCGCACTTTAACCAAAGCGTGACGGATTATGTTATTGCCGATTTTATAGCCAGACTGAAGCTCTTCGCTGACAATTTCATGTTTACCTGCACCATCCTCCAAACTAACTGCTTCATGTAGGTGGGGGTCAAAATGCTCGCCGACAGTTTTAATCTTCTCCACACCCATTTGATTAAGGGTTTGCTCAAATTGTTTAACAACTCCGTTTACGCCTTTGACATATTCGTTGCCTTCTAACTCTTTTGGCACGTGCTTTAGAGCTCGCTCGAAATTATCAATCACTGGCAACAGTTGTTCAACTACGTTGGCCTTAACGTTTTCTCTTAAACTTATAATTTGTTCACTGTGCCGGCGGCGGATGTTTTCAGCATCAGCTCGTTCTCGCTGAAGCGCCTCGGTTAAATCTTTAATGGTTGGTTTTTTTGGTTTAGCCATTTAAGCCTCTCAAGCTCAAAGTCTTCAGATCCAGATCAAGCTCAACCGGGAATTCTTCAATGGCTTCACTAACTCGATGAGCGGCAAGGTAGGCTAAGGCTGCAGTTTGACCTTCATCTATTCTGAATTCTTCTTGTAAAAAATGCTGCGTAGCTTTTGATATTTTAGGTGAACCAGTGTTATCCAAAGCGGCAAATGCTTCTTTCATAAATGCCCCAGCGCATGGACTTTTGAAAAATGGGTCGTCGAGGTCTTCACCACGAATGATTTCACTCATACAAAACCTCTTCCAAAGTTTGTCCGGCGCGGCGCACCAAGGTCATGACATCACGGTATTGCTGCCTGGTTGGGCCAAGCACGCCAATATAACTTCTGTCAGAATAAGGACTGCGGAAACGACTAATGATTAAGCTAGCGCCGGCGCTACGACCGATTGGATTTTCCGAACCGATGTAAACGCTTAATGGTTCATTTGGTGCAGCTTCACGTAACCAAGGCTCCAGATTATCAAGTAGTCTAGCAACTTGTTGAACGTGTTGGCCATCAATAAACTCCGGCTGGCCAAATAAATTTGATAAACCACTCATGTACAACTGATCACCCAGTGTGGCCATGCCCAAGTTGTGGGTCAGTTCTACGAGCGTATCAACGGCATTGCGGATGGTCCGTTCAGGCAAACCGCCACCCTCAACCCTGGCTGTTAAAGCTCGAGAGGCTCGACGCTGGTCATGAGTTTCGACTTGGTCATTGCTAACTTCATTTACGTAAAAACGATAACCTTTGTCGGTCGGGACACGGCCAGCACTGGTGTGTGGTTGATGAATCAAACCCAAATGTTCCAGTTCAGCCATTTCAGTCCTAATAGTTGCTGAAGACACGCCAAAAGCTTTAGATAATAAACTAGACCCGACTGGGCTAGCTACTTCGGCATACTGCTCGATAATCGCCGACAGTATTTTCCTTTGACGCTCTGTCATAATGTTGATAATTGTACGCCACTAGCACTCGTTATACAAGAGTGCTAGCCAAGTTAAACTAGACATCCGGCAATACTCAGGATTGTTGATTAATACAAGATTGGCTATAGTAACAAGATGAAAGTTCAGAAAAATTCTGTCAATCTCGATGTCATTAAACAATGGTTAGGTAATGGCTCAATCAATGTGTTTGGTTTGCCCTTTTCCGGCAAAGATACACACGGCCATAGTCTGGCCAAAGTATTGGACGGACAATTAATTGGCGGCGGCGAAATAATTAGAAGTGTGTCAGCACCACAACACATGAAAGATCATATTGCGACGGGTGAGTTGACGCCGACAAATGAATACCTGGACTTAGTTTTGCCTTATTTATTTCAACCCAAATACGCCAATCAGCCATTAGTATTAAGCTCCGTCGGACGATGGCATGGTGAAGAATCCAGTGTTGTTGAAGCGGCAGATAGGTCTGGTCATCCAATTAAAGCTGTGATTTATTTAAAAATTGATCCGACTGAAGCCCGTCGTCGACACGATTTATCGGTGAAATCCGGCGATCGTGGGTTACGTGGCGAAGACGCAATTGATGTTTTGGATAAAAGATTTGACGAATTTAAGCAAAAAACTTTACCAGTGATTGAATATTATCGACACAAAGGACTGTTAATTGAGATTGACGGCAAACCTCCCATCAGTTCGGTCAGCCAGGCAATTTTAAACCAATTGTCGATGAAAGCTCAAAGTTAGCGACCTCTCCGTTAATAATCCTATTGCTATTTCGGCTTAACAGTAGTTTATTAAGAAGTATAAAAAGGAGTGTCTTATGGAAGTAACTATCAATTGGTGGGCTGTTGTGGCAGCCGTCATCGTTAACATGGTTGTGGGCGCTATCTGGTATTCGCCAGCTATGTTCGCAAAAGAATGGTCTAAGTTAACAGGCCGAAAAATGAATGAGATGGGCGACGGCATGAGGGGCTACATCTTTACAGCTGTTGGCGCATTGTTACAAGCCATTATCCTGCTTCATTTCATTACCTATGCTCGTAGTTACTACTCATCAAACTACACTGACGCCATGGTTGGACTGCTGACAGCCGCTTGGGCTTGGATTGCATTTGTAGCTGTTCCTCAGGGTGTCAACATGGTTTTCGCCAACACCCGTAAAAAACTACTCGCCATTAACACCGGCTACTTTTTAGTCGTGTTGTTAATCAACGGTGTTATATTAGCTACCTGGCATTAATCGCGTTTGAGTAAAACCGTGAAGGCTTCGGCCGGAATATCAACTTTGCCGAAACGTTTCATACGCTTTTTACCTTTGGCTTGTTTAGCTAACACCTTCTTTTTTCGTGATACATCACCACCGTATAGTCCGGTAGTAACATCTTTTCGGTAGGCACTAACATCCTCGCGGGCAATAAACTTACCGCCAATCGCTGCTTGCAAACTAACCTGAAAGTTTTGGCGTGGTATGATTTTTTTTAACTTTTCGACCGTACTTCGACCCAAGCTCTGCGCTTCAGTACGATGGACCATTAGACTCAAGGCATCAACACGTTCGCCGGCAACATAAAAGTCCAATTTTACTAAATCTTCGGCTCGATAATTATCTAGCTCATAATTAAATGAACCGTAGCCACTAGTCACGCTCTTTAGCTGATCATAAAAATCGGTTAGTAAATTAGCTAGTGGCGCTTCGAAACTAATCAGCGCTAACTGGGCATCAACATAGCTCAGGTTTTTTTGTAAACCACGTTTGCTGGCAATCAATTGCATAACAGCTCCGACATAATCTTTGGGACAAACTATTTCACCTTTAATCCACGGCTCGCGAATTTCATTGATACTGGCGGGATCTGGTAAATCAGTGGCACTCTTGATATCCAGCTCATTACCGTTAAGTAGATTTATCTCATAATCGGTTGACGGGTTAGTAATGACTAAATCTAAATTGTATTCACGCTCTAAACGTTCTTTGATGATATCCATATGAAGTAATCCTAAAAAGCCAATCCGTACACCAAAACCAAGTACTGGTGAGTTTTCCGGCTCAAACCGAAGTGCCGAATCGCTCAAACTCAATCGTTCAATAGCATCTTTTAACTCCTGATAAAATTCATTGCTTTCAGGATAAAAGCCAGCATAGACAAATGGTTTGATTTCTTTATAGCCTGGCAAAGGTTGCCTCGCTGGCAACTGGACCAAGGTGACCGTGTCACCAACTTTTGCCTCACTGGTACTCTTTAGATTAGTTACAATGTAGCCGATTTCACCAGTTTTTAATTCTTTAGTAGATGACATGTCAGGTATCAAACAACCGACTTCAAGGGCAATGCCATTATGTTCGGTGCTCATCATTTGAATTTGATTATTTTGGTTAATTGATCCGTCAACCATGCGAATATATTGGATTACACCGCGGTAATCATCGTAATAACTGTCAAAAATTAAAGCCCGAGTCGGTTTGGTCGGATCACCACTTGGCGGTGGGATATCATTTATAGCTCGTTGCAAAACCATTTCCACGCCTTGCCCGGTTTTAGCTGAGATTAATAGAATATCTTCCTTTTTACAGTTGAGTAAACTGACAACTTCAGCACTAACCCGCTCCACGTCAGCCGCTGGCAAGTCAATTTTGTTTAACACTGGAATGATTGTTAAATCGGCCTCCATAGCCAAATAAACATTAGCCAGAGTCTGAGCTTGAATACCCTGGCTGGCATCAACAACTAAAACGGCTCCTTCGCAGGCTTCCAGACTACGCGAAACTTCGTAACTAAAATCAACATGGCCAGGTGTATCAATTAAATTCAATTCGTAGCCCTGATAGTTCATCCGAACCGGCGCCAATTTAATGGTAATGCCTTTTTCGCGTTCCAGATCCATCTTGTCAAGCAGTTGAGCTTTCATGTTTCGCTTCTCGACTGTACCAGTAATTTCCAGCAAGCGGTCAGCCAAGGTCGACTTCCCGTGATCAATATGAGCAATGATACAAAAATTGCGAATATGGTCTTGTTTCATAACAGTTCGTCATTATAACAGTGACAGAGGTAATATAGCTAATTAGCTTGCAAGGCCGATGCTCTTAATTCGGTAACTTTGCGGGCTGCATTAACAATCACTTCGGATGGCCGTAAACTATACTCAACCACAGCGGCGTAACCACGCTCTAACAAAGCTTTCTCCAGGCGCTGATTCATTGGGTTCGATGGTACATAAATGGCGGGTGTTTCTAGCTCAAGTTGATCGATAATTTGCGGTACTTCAAAAGTCATATCACCACCCTGGTGATCATATTCTTTGACGGCATCTATGACTACGAGCGTGCCTAGTTCGCCGGCGTGAAGGTGAGGCACCTGTTTTTCTAGGGCCGTAATTGAGCCTAAAACGTTAGTCACGAAATGGCCTTCTTCGCGCATTCTTTGTCGATAACCATTTCTGGTATCAAAAAATTCTCCAGCGGACTCACCGAGGAGTGACACAGCCACACCGCCAAGTTGTTCCCAAAACGGTTTACCGCCTACATACATCTCTGCAGGCAGTGATTCTAATTTTGACATCGATTAGATAATACACCTACCACACAACAAGTAAACAATAAAAATGTTGTGTAATTTTCTACTGCATGCGAATTGGTTTCAAAATGAATTGGTAGGCTTTATTGAAAAAGATTCTAGCCTCATCCAAACCAAATAATGCCGACATGGCAAGATGCATTAGCATTGTTGTACCGGCAATCACACCAAACTTAGCACCTAGGGTAACCAAACCACGATCGGCTAGACGAAGTGGGAAAATTGAAATCATTACAAATGCTGTTAACACGCTAAAGCCAGTTACTGATATGATCCGACCCACAGCTGTCCAAAAATCGCGGTTGAAAATATAAGGATCGCGAATCAACATAATCATCAGAAGCAAAAATATTTCCGAGACTGCCGCAATCGACTGCGCTAGCGCTAAACCGGTTATGCCGTAGGCACCCGGTCGAGCCAGGTTAAACGCCAATACGATATTCAAACCAATTGTTGCTAGCGAAACAATTAAAGGTGTAGTGGTATCTTTCTGGGCATAAAAGTAACGTGAAATTATGGTGTACATAATGCGAGCAAAGATGGCAATCGTCAAATAACCAAATATTAATGACACTTGGGGCTGAAAATCACCATAAAGCAAACGTGCTAAATAACCTCGCGTGAAGTAGCCAACGACCACCACTGGCATAGCAATCCAAATCATTATTTCAAGGACTTTGAAAAAATCTTTGTGAAATAAGTCTGGACGCCTTTGGGCTAAGCGCTCGGTAAAACGCGGGAAAGCTGCTGTTGCAATCGCCGTACCAAACAACATCACTGGTACGTTCATAAGTGTTGTCGCAAAGTTATAATAAGTTACCGCTCCACTGCCTAGTAACGTTGCTCGGTTGGTCTCAACGATGCTGTTTATTGAATCAACGCCTTGATCAATTGATCGTGCTGGTAGTTTACGCATGATTAACTTGAAATCGTCAGTTCGGAAATTGATCTTTGGTCGCCATCGAAATTTTAGACCCCACAAACCAAGCATTGCGATTAGTAATTGAAGTATGGCGCCAACTAATGCGCCAATGCCCAGGCCAACAATACCAATGTGATATTTGAAAATGTAGATACTGGCAATAATCGACAAGTTATAAAATAGGGGTGCTACCGCAAAAAAGAAAAATCGACCAAACGTTTGCTGAACGCTTGTCAAAATACCAGACAAAGTGAATAGTAATGGATTAATAGCAACTAAACGCATAATTTGAACTGCTTGATTTAGTTGTGCTTCGGGCAGATGCGGCGCCACAACGTAATGAATAAGTGGTCGGGCAAAAATAAACACAATTAGTGCCACCGCAAACATAATTATGCTGAGCAGATTCAATAGACTGTTAGTGATATCCCAAATGCCCTTTTTATCATTGGCTGCTAGCCGATCGGCTAATACCGGCATAAACGCCACACCTAATGCCCCAGCCGCGATAGTTAGGAAAAAGAAATCAGGAATTTGAAAAGCCGCAAAGAAAGCATCAGTACTACCCGGATTTATTTTGGTAAAGTTAGCCGCTACCAGACGATTTCGAAAAAAACCAAGTAGCTGAGTCATTAATGTTGCTGAAATTAATAAAATCGCAGCATTGCTCAGACTGATTCTTTTGTTAACCTTGTTTATTACACGATTCATCCACTCATATTATAGATGTAATCACCTATTTCTGAAATTGAATAATTTGCTCTAGTAGAGTGCGGCGGCTTTGGGCATTACTGCACCTTTGAGAACGGCTAGAACTTCTTCCGCTTCGACGGTTTCTTTTTCGATTAAGCGTTTTTTCAGCTCTTCTAGACGACCGCGATTGGTTCGAATAACTGCTCGGGCGCGGTTAGCGGCTTCAGTAATTAAGCTCTCGACTTCTTGGTCAATAATCTTTGCGGTGTCGTCCGAATATTCACGCTCGTGAACTAACCGGTCCAGCATAAGGCCTTCGTCAACATGAAAAACTTGATCGCGTAGTTTAGTGCCCATGCCTTGATTCACTACCATCTCTCGAGCTAGTTCAGCGGCCTTCTGTAAATCGTTACCAGCGCCGGTCGTAATTCGGTCAGCACCAAAAATGACTTCTTCGGCAATACGACCACCCAGCATCCGAGCCAAAACATCTTTGTACTCGATGACGCTATGGTAGCTTTTATCTTCGGGCGGAATAAACCAAGTTACGCCACCGGTGCCGCCGCGTGGAATAATTGTGACTTTGTGAACCATATCGCTGTCGGGCAGGACATGGCCAACTACAGCGTGCCCAGCTTCATGGTAAGCCGTTAATTCAATCTCTTTCTTGCTCATTACCTTACTTTTGCGTTCTGGTCCGATGGCCACTTTTTCAAACGCGGCCGTAACATCATCCTGAGATATTTCATGATGACTGTGGCGGGCGGCGATAATGGCGGCTTCGTTAGCAATATTAGCCAAATCGGCACCAGACGAACCGGCTGACTTAGCTGCTAAAGCATCAAGGTCAACCTTTTTAGCAAGTGGTTTTTTTGCAAAGTGAACTTTCAAAATTGCTTCGCGGTCTTTGCGATCAGGCAAGCCAATATCCACACGACGGTCAAAGCGACCAGGACGCAGAAGCGCCGGGTCGAGGACATCGGCACGGTTGGTAGCAGCCAGAACAATTACATTGGTGCCTTGCTCAAAACCATCCATTTCAACCAAAATTTGATTCAGCGTTTGCTCGCGTTCATCGTGACCACCACCCATACCGCTGCCACGACGGCGACCTACAGCGTCAATCTCATCAACAAAGATAATGCACGGTGCATTCTTTTTGGCTTTAGCAAACAAGTCACGCACTCTTGATGCACCAACACCAACAAACATTTCAACAAATTCGGATCCAGAAATGCTAAAGAATGGCACATTGGCTTCGCCGGCGACGGCGCGGGCCAACATGGTTTTGCCGGTACCTGGTGGGCCAACTAGCAACACACCTTTAGGAATCCTGGCACCAACGGCTTCGAATTTTTTAGGATACTTCAAAAACTCAACAACTTCCTGCAAATCTTGTTTGGCTTCGGCACTACCAGCGACACCACTGAAATTAACTTTATCGCGCTCGTTACCATATAAACGGGCTCGGCTTTTACCAAAACTTAAAGCTTGATTGCCCTGACCTTGAGCACTTCGAAGCATATAAAAAATTCCTGCAAACAGTAGTAGTGGGAAAATGAGTGTGCCGCCAATGTTAATCCAAGTGGCCGTAGTGCTCGATTCCGGTTGATAATTAACATTCACTTTGGAGTAGTCAACACCCTCTTCTTTTAGGCTGACCTGTGAGTTGACATGTGATTTAAGAGTCGCCTTAGAATCGGATTTTTTGGTAATCTCTAAATTCTCGCCTTTAACTGTAATATTTTTATATTGACCGTCATTGGCCGCTTTGACAACTTGTGATATTGGAATGTCCTGAAGTTTAGCCGGCTGTTTATAAGCAGCTGACATGACTAGGGCAATCAATATTACTAAGGCTAAAAAGCCGGCATTCTTGATATTGCGCTTCTTGGGTTTCTTATTATTTAAACGAAAAGATTTATTATCCATGTAACTCCTATTATACAGATTCGTTTCGAGGAATACTAGCGCTCTATGTGCTCGAGTGCCAGAACCTTTGCTTTAACTCGTAAATTATACTCCTTATTGATATTGATTGTCTTGCCGACAGCCAAAGTTTTGGCGCCAATCACTAATTTTTCAATTAACTTTTTATCAAAAGCCTTGATGTTATGGTGCCGTAGCCAATGAATTAAAATTTCGGCAGAAACCTGATGGGATAAAGATCGAAACCACTTTTTATCGAGCTCGGTAGTTTTGGGTTGCAAGTGAAGCTGGATGTTGAGTAGGTTGTCAGCCTCTTTATTTATTTCATGAGCTCGAAAAATCAATCGGTGAAACCGATCAATCTGTGAGTCACGAAAACGTGGTATAAGTTTGTGTCGAACCAGATTTCTTAAATAGTTAATGTCGTTATTAGTCGAATCCTCACGCCAAGATAATTTATTTTTGGCGGCATACTCTCTTAAGTCTTGCTTGGTCAGGTGTAAGGCTGGCCGCTTAACAATATCGGTGGAACGTAGTGAACCCAAACCACGTCGACCAGTGCCACGCAGCACTTGCAAGATGGCTGTTTCCAGTAGATCATCTTTGTGATGAGCCGTAATGATAGCTCGAGCATCACTGGCCCTACGAACTTTATGTAAAAATTCATAGCGAGCTTTGCGAGCTTTGGCTTCGCTTGCCTGTTTACCTAGATAGCCCTGGTCATAGATAAACGGTAACCTGTAAGACTTAGCAAGCATTGCGACGTGTCGTCGATCTAAATTAGAATTATCACGAATTCCATGATCGTAATGTGCCACGACCAATTTGACATTAGATTGTTGATATAAAGCGTGTAATAAGGCCACTGAGTCTGAACCGCCGGACACAGCTACTACATAAGTACCCGGTTCAATTTTAATATTCACATATTAATTCTATCAGCTTATGCTTTGGGTTCTGGCCTAAGTTTTAGATCAACATAGTTGAGTGGTATATCGTACCAAGATCCGGGATTAGTTTCGTAACGTACGCTTTCAGGTCGTGTTACATCATATATTGCTAGCGGTTTATCAGATGAGGTTTGAACACGCAAGCTTAGGACAGGTGAATACTGATTTTCGCTGCTTCGATATGGTAACGCCCGAGTAGCCGTAATTTTCTCTGTTGGAATGGCCAAAACATGAATCTGATCATCAAATTGCAAGCCATCGTCATCCAATTGTTCATAGTCTGGCAGTATTTTGTCTAATCGAGAATAGGTCCGTAGGCTTTCTGGTGCAGCTATTAGCAGTTTGCCGGGTGTACGATTTTTCATAATTTCATCCAATTCACCAACTAAACTTTCTAACGATTCTGACAAAGCCGGCTTTAAACTTTGATCGACTTTTTCACTGGCAATAACACTGGTGTGATCCTTTATTTGCAAAGCAAGTTCGCCTAAAGCATAAAAGTCCGGTATTAACCGGTTGGTTGAGCCCTTTTCATTAGCCCAAAAAAATACACCCTCGGCGGGTGTAGTTTCTGCATCTAGTTTAGCAAAATTTATCGCCATACTAGATTAATACTTTAGCATATTACATATGCATTAGTCAAAATATAATTAATCAACCCTTTTGGTAGCAGGGGCGAGGATCGAACTCGCGACCTCAGGCTTATGAGTCCTGCGCTCTAACCATCTGAGCTACCCTGCCATATTCGGACAAGTTGAACAGAGGTGAGTATACCTTAAATCGTTAAACTTAGCCAGTTGGAAGACTAAAAACATTAGCGACTTGCATTTTTAGATAATAGGACTATATTGGGTATAAAAGAAACACTCGCAAAAACAAGAGCTTCTTCAATTTGTGAAGAAGCTCTTTAATTTTGGTCTGTTATTCGACCTAAAGTTGTTCGATAACTGAATCTAGTTCTAATATTGATTCGTCGGTAGTAGGCACTAGTTCGTAAGCTAATTTTTTCATTTTGGGTTGTCCTTGTCTTAACTTAGTGTTTGTTTTGTCATGACAATACTAAGTATTATACATGATATTGTATATTTGTCAACTAGATTCTATTGTACTCTTCAGTTTTGAAGAGTTAAAAATTAACTAATTTTAAGTGCTTTATTTCTTGTCGCTGCCTTTAATAGCTGATTCAATCACATCACGTGGTAGAGCGGCCGCTGATAGAAGCGCATTTTTAACTGTATCGACAGTGCCTCCACCAACACTATTCGCGGCATCTAATGCACCGTTAACAGCCGATTTAGCAGCTGCCCCAGTGTCGGCGCCCACTGCGCCGGCTGATTGAATTGCACCTTGAACAGCCGCTACGGCCGCACCGCCAATGTCACCACCAGTATCAGCGGTAGCCTTGACTACACCTTGAGCGGCACCACGGATGGCGCCAATCACATCACCACCAACTTGGCTGGTACCTTTAACAACGCCACTCATTGTTGCAGCAACTGTATCAGTAGCGGCAGCACCAACTGAACCAGCGCCTCTTATAGCCCCACTAGCAACAGACGCAACTGCCTCAACAGCCGAACCGGCTACTTCGCCAGTCCCCTTTAGGACATTAATAACTTGGTCTTTAACTGTACCGGTTACGGCTCCAATGATATCGTTAACACCTTTTACGGCAGCCACGACGGCATCACTGGCTTCGTTGATTACTCTGTCTAACATTTTTACTCCTTGCTTATTTTGTTAATTATGCTTATACAATAACACAGCCTGGCTAGTTAGGGAGTAACCGTAAAACTGCCCTGGGCTCGATCATCAATATGATCATGAAATATAAATGTGCCGGATTGAACTAGTGTCACTGTTAGGCTATCACCTGTCGACAAAGCCTTCTCGCTAACCCCATCATAAGTTATATGGTTGTCGTGTTGACCAAAGGCCATCAATCGAACATGATTATCGGTGTTAGTAATTGTTAAGCGGTCGCATTTATTACCGTGAGTGTCAGCGGGTATAGCTGCACCGTTTTTAATAACGACTGTTAGGGTCTGGTGATTACCAGATCGACATAGTTTCTCTACTCCGGACTGTTGATCGGTTTGTCGATTCAAATAATTCGAAGATAACTTAATTACCCCTGCAACAACTAGGCTCGCGGCAACGATAACTCCCGCAGTAATAAAAATTAATTTAAGTTGCTTAGTCACAGGCTGATTTTATCATGTAACCATTAGGGTTATAAAAGCTTGTCAGCGTACTTGATATAATAATTAACAGTTATGGTCAAAATGAACGACAAAGAATTATTAGAACTCGGTAAAAAACTTCAAAGTTTTTATGACGCGGGTTATGTCAATAAAAAACAAGCGGTGTTGTTTTCTTTTTATAAGGGTTTGGCTTCAGGGCTTGGGGCTTTCTTGGGTGGCACGATCGTTATTGGTTTAGTCGTTTGGACCTTGAGTTTGTTTAGTCAGATACCTCTAATTGGCCATTTTATGCACATACTTGATCAAACGCTTAAAAACCGCTAGTTATACCATTAAATACTGTAATGTTTCACACAGAACTCTCAGTAAAGTATGGTTAAAATTAGAGTGTTAAAAGTAAAACCGGGAGGTTCTATGCTTAAAACAAGTTACATTGAAACACCAATAAACTCCGAAATCCCCTCAATATTTACAGATGATATGTTGCATATTAATAGACACTTCAAAAAACGATCGGATCGTTTAAGCTATTCAGTTTGGCGTCAAAAACCATCTAAAATCTTTCGTCCACATAGCTACATATCCTATCGGCCGCGTCACTCATTGAATCATCAACAGTGGTCGTTTAAATGAGTCGTTAATTCGGTTTTCTGGCATTAATAATTATCCGGTCAATATTGTCGCTGACGTATCCGGTCTTAGCAATTTGACCAAGGTATTTTTGTCGCCAAAAGGCTGTTAAATCATTGACTTTGTCATCATCTTCCTCCGTAACTGGAGGTATAAATTCCGAGAAGTAAGTGTTTAGAGAAACTCGCCAGTCAAACAAACCATCTTCACCTATAAAATGCATTTCGGTTGATTGCGTAATAATATCGTCATCATTAAAGACAAAAGAATGGTCTCTTAGGATATCGGGAGCTGATTCTTTACTAAATCGCATGGCAAAACGTTCCTGAGTTTCCAAACCACAAGCCTCGCCACCTTCTTTTAAATATTCGGTATGGAGTTGTTTCTGACTTTCACTGTTTACTAAAACCAGTAGTTGCCCGCCTGGAACTAATACTCGATGAGCCTCGTCAATGGCTTGGTTGAGTTTTTCGTCGCTTTTAGCATGGTGCCAAGTTAAGGAGTTAATAAGTGCATGTGCCGATTCGTCGGCAAATGGTAGCTCGGTCATATCGGCATTAACAAATCGGGCTGGTAATAATTCTTCTTTTACTTGAATATTCGCAGCTGAGCTAATCGCATCTAAAGCAATCTCTAAACCAATTAATGTACCGTAAAATTTGCGGTGTTTACGAACCAGACGAGAAATGGTGCCATTTGAACTACCTTCGTCAATCACGACATCTTGGGGCCCAGCATCTAATCGTTTAACCAATTCTAAGCGTAAATTCCGGCTGTCAATTACATGCTCATCAATTACACCAAGTCTATCTTCAGAATTTGCACCACAAGAGCCAATGTACTGCCTGTCTACTAGACTTGGAAGAGACTCAATGCGCTCCGTCACAACTATAATTATACAATTTGAAACATTTTTGGTCACGTGTTTGATAATTAAACGAGCGTATGTTTTTATAAGGACATGGGAATTCAATCCATCACCAAAAATTTGCTGGCTCTTATTAAGTCGGAGGGACGAAAAGTCAGCCTCCAGAAAAAAGAAATCATTCAATCAACTGAAACTTCATCCAAACTCTGTTACATTAAAGGTGGATATGTTAAGAAATACATGATCACTAATGAGGGCAATGTTCGTATTCAAATAATTTACGGACCAGGTGATGTTTTCCCATTATCGATTGCTTTTAAGGTTTTATTCGACCAAGACTTATACGTCGGCCCAGAAGTTTATTACTATGAAACTATGACGCATTGTGAAATGGTGACACTTGATAAGGATAAATTAACTGAAAACACCAGAGATGATGTATATCTATATAGAGATTTATTATCGGAAGCCGGCCGACGTTTATACTTTAATATTCAACGTCTTGAGAATTCTAGTTTACCTAGCTCGTATCAACGAGTTGCTCACCAAATCACTTTTTACGCTGAGGTGTTTGGACAAACAAACAGTCGGGGTGTAAAAATCAAATTACCAATGACTCAACAGGATTTAGCCGACGTGCTAAGCACAACTCGAGAAACTGTGTCGCTCTCTATATCCGAGCTACGTAAAAAAGGATTGATTAAAACCGAACGCTATTGGTTAATTCCTGATTTGGGGAAACTGAAAGAAGAAAGTTTTTCAATTTCTGATAACTCTTAAAGTCAGCCGGTCAAATTTGGCATTAATTACTGTCGGTTATTAGACAGATCAAGCCAACTGATTCTTAATTTTGCGCCAGCGCCTGGCTTGCATACGGAGTGATTTTTCACGCCACATTTCATCTGTATCATCGTATTGATGGTCAGCGATGACCTGACGTACGTCGCCACCGACATTAAATCCACGTTGTTTGTGCAAATCTTTGGTTTTAATGAAGTTGTAGTATTTCATAACTCCGTTATCTCCTTTTAAAAATATTGACACGCCATAATAATAGCCGACCAAGCTTAAGCTTGGCTGTTAAAAAACTAACGTTAAATCCGTGTTTTAAGAAGTCGTCCAAACCAACTTACGATTTAGCCAAATCAAACAAGAAATAATCTAAAGTTTTTGAAAGAAAACTAATTTATAACCGTCAGGGTCGCGCATAACAAATTCGCGGTTACCCCAAGGCCAGTCTCGCGGTTCGCTTGACGGCTTTAAACCCTCAGCTAAAGCGGACTTGTGATATTCATCAACATTATCGACTTTTATATTGATATAGATGCCGGCGCCTTTGTTATCGGCCAAGGCTTCTTTTTGAAATTCAGCCTTATCTTCTTCATCTTGAGCAATAAAATCAACTCTAAACCAATTAACATAGCAGGTTAAGCGATTGCCCTCTCGTTTACCAAAGCGAAAGCCCAGGGTTTCATAAAATTTGGCGGTTTTATCAAGATCTTTTACATAACACACAAATCCAGCAATGCTATTTGGTTTCATAAACTAAATTATAGAACATAACTTGTTATTTTATGAGACTAATTTGTGGCAAATTTTTTGGGTCGATTTACTTTAAAGAAGTAGATTAATCCGGCAGCTAACACGACGGTTCCTAAACTTAATAACATGGCTGGTAATAGGCTTTTTAGTTTGTCTGACATCTTTTGGGATGATTGATGTTGCGTAGTTTTTGCTGTATTTGTACTGTTACTAGAATTATTATTGGTTGAGCCATTACCAGAGTTAGACGAATTTGAGGAGCCGCCATTAGATGAGTTGCTAGAGCCACCGCTGGTTGTACCACCACTACTTGACCCACCGCTACTGCTGGCCCGAGTTATGGTTATGGTGTTGGAGTTTGTAGTATGACCAACTACATCGGTCGCTCGGACGTACACGCTATTAGAGCCTGATTTCAAAGCTACAGTCAAACTAAAATTGGCACTACTAGAACTTGTACTAGCAGCACCGTTCACAAAAGCTTGGACACTTTTTATACCACTTTGACTATCGCTAGCCGAACCGCTGATTTTATAGCTACTACTGCTAGTGGTAGCCGATGACGAAGATAAGCTGATTGAAGGAGCGAGGGTATCAATTTTTGTATGAAATACTCCGGTATAGTAAACTCCTGCCGGACCTCGGGGCGGGCATTTTATATTTGCGTCTGTATAAAGCGATTTCGGGGTGCCGCCATTTATTGAAACATAAGGATTATCTTTAGCGTCAGATGCGAATTGATAGCTTGCACTAGTAGTAACGGTATAAAGATAGGTATAGGACGTGCCTTGACCAACACAACTGGGAGCATTACCGTGGCGAACTGTGAAAGTAACGCTGTCTTTATACCAGCCGCCTACACTTCCACTCGGCGTAGCCACAGATATAGCTTGAGCGTGGGCACTAACTAAAAACAAAGCTAAAAATAGCTCGGTAAAAATAAATGCTAGCTTTTTCATTTTTGGCATGTTAATTTTGACGAACTTACGTATCTATATTAACAGAGCTGGCAAATTTAGGGTAGTTTGTGATTAAGCTAAATCACTCAAATTGACTACAGTTATTAGTACTCAACTTATCAAAACGTTTAGTTACGTCAATGTAGTTGTACCACTGAGCTTTAGAATTTTTGGTACCTAATTGGCAGTAAGGTAGATAGTCAAAGCTGTAGCCAAAGTAACGGTTTAGAACTATTCGAAATGCATTAACCGGTGAAACACTTTCTAAATCTGCCCCTGTAGCTTTGGGAATTTTAACAGCTTGTAGAATGCTGAATTTCAGATTCAAATCAGCGTCTGACCAGGTACTCATATCACCTACATCGCTGTCTTCATTACTCGAATTATCGGTATCTGGGACTAATGGTTTTAAGAACGTTTGATTCATGATTACTGGATGCGATCCTTCGTCTGATATTAACAAAATAACTGACCGATTTTTACTGTTACTATTAATGTCGTTTACGATATCGAGCAGTTGAGAGTTAATGAACTTGATTTGATCAACGTACTTTTGCTTAACTGGCTTTCCAACGCTATCAGCCTCGGTCGTGTCTGCATCAGTGAATGAGCCATCCGCATTAAAGTTATAAGGTTCGTGCGGTACAAGGATATTGGCAAATATAAATCGACCGCCTTGCTGCTTGTCATTAGCTAGTTCCTTAAGCGTATTGAGTTGCATCCGAACGAAATCAGTCGGACTAAATTGTTGGAATTTAAATGGCCACCAATGAGCTGGTAATTTTGTGAATTGAAAATAAGGACTTTCCATAAATTGGGACTGACTGAGGTCACGCAGATTAATATTCCGACGAAACAACCTGAGCTTGGTGGCACTCGAGTAATCAATGTCAGCCAGTGGCGCCTTATTAAAAGCGCCGTAGTAGTTGCCTACTTGATAGTATTTGTAGCCCTGTTGTTTAAGCAGTTTAACTGCTTCGGCCTGACGATTCATGTTAAAGAAAAGCGTCGCTGATTGAAATTTATTATCTTTAAAAGCTTTTAAATCATCGTTTAGATAACCCAAGTTTAAGGTTGACGCGACTGACGGACCAGTTCTTGGGTATTGTGACAAGGCGTTATCATTTACGCTGAAACCGATTGACCTGAGTTGATCCATGAATAAGTCATTATTGTTATTGAGTTGGCTTTTGATTACGCTGTTACCGACATAATCTTCGGGCACAATATAGTAAATATCTGGTTTTTCATCGGGATTAGGATTGGGGTGCATCGCACTGGCTTGCTGCAACTCAGTGGTTGACTGATAAGATGATTCTTTGGTTAGTGTTCCCATTAAATTAGCCATTTTTTGAGCTTGGCTTAAAAAGATAACGCCTATAACAATAGCAATCGCGGTGATTATTGTCTGATCAGTTTTGCTTTTTTGACGTGATTGAACATTTTCAGTCAAAATACCCAAGGTAGTACCGATTGCTAAAAGTACCAGTAGAAAAATTAGGCTTATTAAGGCTAAGTCGTTGTCAGGTTTTGGCAGCAGTGGCAAAATCGCCCGAAAAATTGGCACCACACCAGTGAGTCGAGTATTGTAATTAACCATTGTTAGCGCCAGAAATAGAGTTGTAATGGTTTTAGCGCCAATGGTTTTGGGCCTCGGCAAAAACCAGACGATAGTACTGATTATGGTAGCCGTTAAAACGTTCATATAACTTGGCAGTAGGAGCGATGACGGGAAAATCTCTTTGTAGTTATTGTCTTTTAGTAGCTCGGATAAAAAGAAAGCTGACAGAGTTATAAAGACAATTAGCCACAGCCAACCAAATTTAGACCAAGCACTAGTCAGAAACCAGTTTTTGATTTTACCAGAGATACTTAAAGGTTTTTGACGTTTGACGACTTTGGGTTTGGTTGATTTCTTGGCCATCAACTTTTGCCTTTTAATAGATACAGTGAGCGTTTGCTTCCCTTGATCTCGCTTCGCTTGATAATTGTGTAATGTTTTTTAAAGGCTTGCTCGAAACCATCACTGTTGTAATCTGGAAAAATGTCTTCGCGAGTTGATAACAGTTTTTGGACTTGGCTATCCTCTTTAGGTACAAATTCAATCAGTAAATAAGGTGCAAATTTTGTAAAGTATTCGGCAATTTTTTCGAATGGTAAGTTGTTAGAAATTGCTAAATGATGAATCAAAGCCAGGGCCATCACAACATCAGTTTTTAATCGTTTTTCAACTGGTTCACGCTCAGAATTTTCCCAGCCCATTGGTCCACCCGGGTTGCTGAGGTCAATTACCAGTGGCAGCATCAATTCTTCGTGGCGACGTTTAACAAAAAGGTAGTTGTCATCAACTGCATTAATATCGATGTCGGCGCAAATTGTGAATATGCCTTCTCGATTAAGAACCCGGCTATAACGACCGTTGTTGCCGCCTAGATCTAAGGCCGTCTTGAATTTCCGGTTGCGAATCAATTCTTTAACTAGTTTGGCCTTGGTCTCAGTCGATCTAGCCGAATAATTGGTTATGTCGTAATAGCTACCCCACTCGGTTCTGCTCCGTTGCGGCTTTAGTTTCTTAACAATCCGCTGGAGATTGTCCACAATAGCAACCAGGCTAGCTTGGCTAACTTTTTTGGTGGGTCGTTTATGAACATTTTGTCGAGATTTTTGAGCCCTGGCGTGCAAAACCAGGTGCATCAACAGGCCGGGTTTAATTTTAGCTTTACGCGGCAATAGTTTAGTAGCCAACTCAAGCGGTACCCCATCAATATAAACTCTAAGTAATTGCGACAGGCTCTGATCCGTGTAGCTCATTAAAGCCAGTGGCGCTAAGAAGTGTTGGCAAAATTGGCGGTATGCCTGCCAAGGCTCACCTTCTTTGTATTTTTCAAATGACAAAGTATCAATAAAAATTGGTTTGCCGCCGACAAATTGGATGTTATAGGCGCTGGCATCTTTTAATGACATGCCATGCTTAATGGCCAACTTTTGAATTCTTAAAGTCAATAGGGCAGCGTCTTTTAACTGCGTAAACGACCATTCAAATGGATAAGTTATAAAAGTAATGGTTTGTGGTTTTATAACCGCATAAGCGCCCGGTGAAGCCTTTTCGGTGAGGCTAACTTTTTGATGCTTAACAATTAGGCCTTTTTCGAGTAAAGCCTTATATAGACCAGAACTTAAAAAATAATCAAAGTCTAACGCACCAGACTTATTAATCTGGCGAAAAACTTGTCCGTTTCGAGTAAATATGAATCCGGCTGGATCACGGAAAGAAGAGCCCAATCGTAAATTAGCAGATCGGCTCGACTTACTCCTCATCCGCTACAGAGCTTCGCGCGATAGTAGATTTAATTTTATAAAGTCCTTTGGCTAGATAGCGTCTGGTGGTGACAGTTACGGCTAAACCAACACCTATAAGTGCTTGAATAAATAAACTACCAGTACCTGCATCAATATATGCAAAGTGCGAGATCATTTTTTGAGTACCCTCCTTTATTTTGCGACATTTTGATTCATATCACAGTTTTATAAGTATAATGCTTTAACTTTTTGATAACAAGACTGTTGGATAGCTAATTTACTAAATCTATATACCCCAGTTGTTTCAAAACTTACACAATCTTCTTGATTTTTGAATTTTAGTGAACGACTAAGTTTCCACCAGTAATCGGGTAGTTATTAACGGAGGTGTTGTTTTCGCACCAACTTTGAGCTGTTGCTAGACTCCCGGTTGCGGTGTGGCCATACGTATCACCCTTTGTACCAGGCGTACCTCCATCATGCACCGACGATAAAACGTACAATCCAGATAGTCCGGGAAATCCGTTTGGTATTTGGAACATGAACCTAGCGTTGTTGCCTGATACAGTTGCACACAAAATATTTGCAGTGTAATGAAGGCCACCGGAATAATCGAAATTCTGATATTCGACTGTACCTCTGTCATTCGAAGAAGCTACACCATAGTCAAATGCATTAAATGAGATTTGTTGTCTAGGACTACTGAGCGTTAGACCGCCCGTTACCGACCCCAATGCTTTACCGATAGGTGGGATCGGACCTGATAGCGAAGTAAAGTTATCGAAGAGGAAACCATTGCCGCTATCGGCTACATTGGAGTCACCGCCTTCACGGAACAATATAGTTTTAACTATTCGTGGACTTTGCTCAGCAGATGATTCACTGTCATATCGATAGTAATTCTCCCAGCTTGTTCCTGTTTTCACGAGACTTCCGTCAATCCAAACTTTTACTATATCGTTTGATGGACCGTCTAGAGTGTCAAGTGTAAGTTTAATGTTATGAGAAGTAGTTCTGCTAATTGTTCCGATATATGACTCGACAAAATTTGCAGGATTAGATGTCCCTTGAACGTCATCAAAGAAAACATGTACACCATCTGCTTGGTCATCAAAACGAAGATAGCTCATTCTTGAACCATCACCTCGGTCTGGTGAAACTGAAGTGTGCATTCCAACTTGTTCAGTTTGCTTTGTTGACGCAAAATCAAATTGCATCTCAAAATGACGCTGCAATGTTCCTGGTGAATATATACCGTTAGTAGAATCTGCTTCACCCACAGCGTTAACAAGAGGTTTAGCAAATAATTGATCACCAAAGCACCCGCTTGTTACGGCGTCAGATATTCTAAGACTTTGTCCTCCAAAGCTAGGATACCCAAATGTATTAGCTACTACGCCCTCATCGTAAACAGCACACCCTGAGCCCGCTGACCCTGTTGCTGTCCATCCATCTTGCCCATTAATATTTCCGATTGTATATGTTGGACTTTCAAAGTTTATATTAGTGCTGTCTGCTCGTGCTGCAAGAGGCATCGTTATGGCCAGAACTAAGCCAGTTATACCCAGTACTATGCTTGCCAGAACTGTATCTGACGTTGTTTTTATTTTTTCAACACCCTTTTGCAAACTATAAACTCGCTTCATACCCTATCTCCCATTAATCATTAGTATTATAGCACCATAATTTTGACAAATAAACTCAATACTCATGTGTTAATAAGCTGAGCTATTAACTTGAACTACTTGACTATTATTCATTTTTAATTTAAAATAGGTATTTTGGTATGGGGGTTTCGCCCCATATTTTTTATTTGTGCTCGACACTCAAAAGCAATGTCTCAACCGATTACTATTACTGACTTCATCAACCCTGGAGAATATGCCAGAGTACCTTCCAATTGGATAATGAATGAGGAAGATGCGCGATTTGCAACACCAATAGAAGAGGAAGGGATTCGGGATTGGAAATTCGGACTTCTAACGGGTCACAGGCTATTGGTTGCCACATTATTGGTTTTCGGTATAGCTGGACTGTATGTACTTCAAAGTTGGTTGTGGGGTTCGAGCAAGGCACCTCATGGAATATTAGAAAACGCTTGGTCTTGGGGTAGTTTGTTATGGGTAACGGCGGTTATCCCGGGGAGCCTAGGACTAGCTGGACTCTTTTCCTTTAAATATCCACGCCCGCATGAACTAGATAACGTGCGCCCCATAAAGCGTTTAGTTTCACTACGAATAGTATCAAAAGGGACAAATGTTGAAGTCCTGACCGACACGATCCGTCGTTGTCAGAAGGAAATGGCTAAAACCCCGCTCTTCCCCTATGTTATTGAGGTCGTAACGGATACAAATAATATTAAGTTGCCAGAACCAAATAAAGACCTTAAATATATTATGGTTCCTGAAGATTACAGCACTAAAAATAATTCTTTGTACAAGGCTCGTGCCTTACAATATGCAGTCGAAAATTCTGAGTTACCTGATAACGCATGGATAGTCCACCTAGATGAAGAGACACAGATAACAAGATCGGGTATTAAGGGTATATGTAAAATGATTCGGGAAGAAGAACGATCTGGAAAGTTGAGAATTGGACAAGGTGCCATTCTTTATCATCGTAAATGGCAAGAACACCCATTTTTAACTTTGGTTACAATGGTTCCATAACTGAAGATGCATTTTGGGCTTTATTAGCCATGCAAAACGGTCATCGATGTCGTTGGGTTGAAGGATACTTAGAAGAACAATCGACGCAGTCTGTTAACGATTTTATAAAACAGCGGCGTCGTTGGTTCCAAGGTTTAGCCAAAGTCTCGCTTCATGCACCCGTTAAATTAAGGTGGAAGCTCTGTATAGGTATAAATACTATATTATGGGCCATGGCACCATTTGCACTTTTATATACTTTCGCTCACTTATTCTACGGCTTTGCAGTACCTTTTTGGATCCATTTTCTAGCTAATTTTTCATTTGCTTCTTTTGGAGTACTTTATTTGATAGGCCTAAGAGCTAACCTAGATGAATATGGAATAGAGGGTAAATTTAAACGACTTGGTTGGTCAATCGCACAAGTGATTCTGTTACCAGTTTTTAGTGCCATGGAAAGTTTGGGAGTTCTCACTGCAATATTTCGCCCAGTTAAAGGTTTTCACGTAGTTAAAAAGTAAGTTTAAAAACCTGTTAACGTAAAATAAACACAACTAATTTATGTGTGTCAATCTTACATCAGATATGTTATACTAATGTTAAGCAAGTAGTTACTATAGCTTACCGTTTGCATAAACAGCCTTTCGGCTTGATATACTCGGCAAAACTATTAAATGCGGGCGATATCAAGTAAAGAAAGGTTTTTTATATGGCAATGAAA